>JAGIAQ010000058.1:0-4686 GCA_017744795.1 Niabella sp.
GCCATATCTGCAGGATTCATGGGGATACCGTCAATTACATAAAGCGGTCCGCTCACTGCGGCAGACTGGGCCACTCCTACATCTCCGATATCTTTACTAACGTTGGAGTTTCCTCGAACAATAAGCGTTGGAGCAACCCCTGGCTCTCCGCTCGTTATCTGCACGTTTAACCCGGCAATTCTGCCCTGGAGTAACGCATCCACACTAGCTACCGGCCGGTTTTCAATATCCTTGGCCGTAATGCCTGATACTGCAGCCAGTGTATTTCTTTTCGTCTGGCTCTGAACTCCAACCACAATCACTTCATCCATCGATGTTTTTCGGGAAGGATTAAGCATGACGGTCATTTCTTCATTGATTGCCCGAACTTTTTGAGACTCGAAACCAATGGAACTTACTTCGATCGATTGACTGAGGTCTTTTACAAGAACAGAAAAATGCCCTTGCTCATTCGTAATTGTCCCGAATCTTCCGGCCTTTATTGAGGCATTTGCAATTGGCTGATGAGCGGTATCCGTTACAGTCCCGGAAACCCTGATCTCATTTTGTGCGTTCATTCTGCTAATAAAGAAAAGCAACGCAATTGTTAAAAAAATCTGTTTAAGCATTACCGTTTTTTTTTACTTTTTGATACCCGTTTAAAATAGTTAACACAATCTTAACTGAAGGTAGGGGGGATTTTATTCGTTACATCATGCAAACGTTTGCATTTTTTAACATTTTATTTTATCTACATTGCGCAAACGTTTGCATTATATTTATACATATTTTTCTTACTCATTCCTCGATAAAATAGAGGAATGGAAATATTTGGTGTGACTATTCTTTTATTGTAGCTTCAGGCAAGTAATTGCCGTTAATTTATCAGCCATCATGAGCACAAATAATGTAAACAATGCCCCACTGGCCAGCCTGGATGAATGGGAAGACGATCTTTTGAAAAGATACCCCGATCCGGAGGCCATTGCCACTTCAAAAACAACAGACGAATACCGGAATTACGACGATCCCGGGCGTGATACGGTGAAAGAGTTTTACCGGCTGAACCATACCTACCAAACCCGTGATTTTGTTACGGAAAAACGAAAAGACTTTTTAAAATTCGACCGCCGGGAAATGACGGTTTGGGATGCATTTAATTTCCTGAACGAACTGGTGGATGATTCGGACCCGGATACTGACCTGGATCAGTTTCAGCACCTGCTGCAAACTTCGGAGGCAATCCGCAGGGATGGCCACCCTGACTGGATGGTACTGACGGGCCTGATGCACGACATGGGAAAAGTGCTCTGCCTTTTTGGCGAACCGCAATGGGCCGTAGTGGGCGATACCTTCCCGGTGGGATGCGCCTATTCGGACAAAATCGTGTACCCGGAGTTCTTTAAAAATAATCCCGATTTTGACAACCCGGAATATAACACCAAACTGGGTGTATACGAATGCGGCTGTGGGCTGCGCAACGTAAATATGTCCTGGGGGCACGATGAATATATTTACCAGATCCTGAAGAACCATCTTCCTGAGGAAGGATTGTATATGCTGCGCTACCACTCTTTTTACGCCTGGCACCGCGAAGGCGCTTATCAATACCTTACCGATGACCATGATAAAAAAATGCTGAAATGGGTGCAACTGTTCAATCCCTATGATCTCTATTCCAAAAACCCTGAACCACCGGACTGGAAACAATTACAGCCCTATTATGAAAAGCTGGTAAACAAATACCTTCCCAAAACACTTAAGTTTTAGGTAGGTCATAGTCGATAGTTCATAGATCATAGTACATAAACCATGAGCCATTAACTATTAATTCACTTGCTTCCAGCGAACCCATTTTCAAATTCTCACATTCCCAAATTCCCGTGCATCAGCTACACACGCTTGACTATATCGTCTTCTTTATTTATTTCATCGCCGTATCTGCCTACGGATACTATGTATATCACCGGAAAAAATCCGAAACCGCCGACTCAAAAGATTTCTTCCTTGCCGAAGGATCACTGACTTGGTGGGCCATCGGCGCTTCGTTAATTGCGTCGAATATCTCGGCCGAGCATTTTATCGGCATGAGCGGATCGGGTTTTGCATTGGGACTGGCCATTTCCTCCTACGAATGGATGGCTGCGGCCACCCTGGTGATCGTAGCAGTTTTCCTGATACCGGTGTATCTGAAGAATAAGATCTTCACCATGCCGCAGTTCTTATCCGTACGCTATAATGATAAGGTAAGTACTATAATGGCGATCTTTTGGCTATTGGTGTATGTTTTCGTAAACCTTACGTCGATCATATACCTGGGCGCCCTGGCCATTTCTTCCATCAGCAGCTTAAGCTTTGAAGCCTGCATCATCGGGCTGTGCGTATTCTCAGTAATTGTAACCCTGGGCGGGATGAAAGTAATTGGTTATACGGATGTGGTGCAGGTGCTGGTATTAATTATCGGCGGATTGATCACAGCATACCTGGCATTGTCATTATTGGCAGACAAATTCGGCTTTGCCGGAAATATCTGGAAAGCGTTGGGCGTATTGAGAAAAGAAGCACCCGAACATTTTCATATGATCTTCAAAAAGGGAGATCCCTATTATTACGAATTGCCGGGCATATCCGTTCTGATCGGTGGAATGCTCGTCAATAACCTGGCGTACTGGGGCTGTAACCAATATATTGTGCAACGGGCACTGGGTGCGGATCTGAAAACGGCACGCAAAGGCATCCTGTTTGCGGCGTTTTTAAAATTGCTGGTACCGGTGATTGCGGTATTGCCCGGCATCACCATGTTCGTCTTGCATAAGAATGGTATGTTTCAGCAGGAAATGACGGATGCTGCCGGCACCCTGAAGCCGGACCACGCCTATCCTACCCTGATGAACCTGTTGCCCGCAGGATTAAAAGGCGTTGCCTTTGCGGCACTTACCGCCGCCATTGTGGCCTCCCTTGCAGGAAAAGCCAATAGTATCTCCACTATTTTTTCGCTGGACATTTACAAGAAATTTTTTAATAAGGAAGCATCAGAAAAAAAACTGGTGCGCACGGGCCGCTGGGCGGTGATCATTGCCATGCTGTTGGCAGCAATTGTTACGCCTGCATTAAAATCGCTGGACCAGGCCTACCAGTTCATACAGGAATATGTAGGCTTTTTCTCGCCCGGCGTACTGGCAATTTTTTTACTGGGCATGTTCTGGAAACGCACCACGGCCAATGCGGCATTGGCGGGAGCCGTATTAACCGTTCCGGTTTCAACGGTATTAAAATTCCTCCCCAAATGGACCGGCGGCGCTTTTCCCGATTACCCGTTCCTGGACCGGATGACCATTACTTTTTTTGTAGTGGCAGGGGTGATGATCTTTATCAGCCTTTTGGCCCCGGCCTCCAAAACGGATTCGCCGATCATTGTTGAAAAGCAGGACTTCCGCGTAGCGTCAGGCTTTTTGATGGGATCGATTGTGATTGCAGGCATCCTGGCGGCGTTGTATACTGTTTTCTGGTAAGTACCAGATATTTCCCGCAAATCCCGCTGATTGCGCAGAATGACATAATTAAATCTGCGCCATCCGCTGAAACCACTTTTTAGTTTTTTGGCCCTCGAATTTCACTAATAATCGCAGACCAACGAAATCTGCGACTATCAGCGAATAAGATCTGCGAGAATCTGCGGGACACCAGCATCCCCTACTTTATCACTAAAACTTTAAAGCTTCCTGCTTTTGCGGCGCCGCGTTTATTTTCAGCGGTGGGTGCCCCCATTTCTGCCACCGGTTCATAAATTGTTTTGGTAGCCTCGTCAATAGTGAGGGTACGCGCATATTTTACTGTAGGCAACACCTGCGCTACTTTGTAGTTATCTGCCGCAACTTCTTTTATGACACTTAATGTACCGGTTCCGTTCGAGGAAAATATTAAACGTGATCCGGGATCAAACGCAATACCATCCGAGCCATCGTCAATTGGTACGGTTTGTACCACTTTACCGTTTGTTGCATTCACCACTACCAGTTTGCTATCGCAGCCCGCAAACAATCTTTTGGTAGTACGATCAATCGCCAATCCTGAAGGGCCCTCTCCCGGCGCGATCGGCCATTCGGCAATTACCGCACCCTTATTGATGTCCACCACCGCAATGGCGCTTTTATCTTCAATGTTTACATAGATCTTTCCCGCGTGGTCACTCACAGCAGTTTCCGGTTTTCCGGATAAAGGAATTGTATTAACAACCTTGTCGGCCCCGGGATCAATAACGGACAGGCTTTTACCACGCCCGTTGCATACAATTATTTTTTTAGAAAATGGATCATACATAATAGCATCCGGATTTTCGCCCGTTGCGATCTGTGCGGTCACTTTGTGATTGCCCAGATCAAAAACCGAAACATTGTTGCCCTTGCCGTTGGTAATATAACCTCGGTTCACTCCTTCCACAAAAGCAATACCGTGCACGCCCGGTGTATTTTCTATCACCGTTACCGGGGCTCCGGTTGTTTTGTTGATAACATTAACATGAGTGCCATGTGAAATATACAGGTTGTTGCCGTGCACCGCCAGGTAATCCCAGCCGCCATCTGTTGCAACCGGGAATTGTTTTACCATTTTAAACTGATGATTTTGTGCAACAGCAGCAGCACCTGCACTAAGAAACAGTGCCGTAGCCAACAGGGTTTTTGAAATGCGCATAAAAGATTAATTATT
>JAGIAQ010000058.1:4696-26081 GCA_017744795.1 Niabella sp.
GGGAGCTAACTCTGAAGAAATCCTGAATTTCCGATTATCCGGAAAATTACTATCTGGAAAATGTAACGAACAAATCTGTAGACATTCTGAATTTGAATTTAACTTATTATTTCTAAATAATTACCAAATCATTAATTCTCTATAAGAGCGATTTTAACGAATTCTTTTTTATCCATTTTCGTGCCCGAAATAAAAACATCCCTTTACAAATTATGAGGCACGCATACCCAAACACGCTTAAGCTACTTACTTTAATTCTCACGTCTTTTATTGCATCTGCAACATTTTCCCAGGCTGTTTTAAAAGGGAAAATCACGGACGCCAAAACAGGTGAGGCATTGGCGGGCGCTACCGTGCAACTGGACGGTTCGCATATGTCGGTGTTGACAAACCTGGACGGCACCTACCTTTTTAAACAGGTAAAACCCGGCAACTACGAATTGAAAGTAAGCTACGAAGGATATAAGAAAGCTGAGGATATCAACATCGTATTGCAACCAATTGCCACCCTGGTACGGAATGTAGCGCTCGAACAGAACATTACGGAATTATCAGAAGTAAACATAACAACGGCTGCTGTTTCCGGCAGCGACAGAAGCGCCCGGCAAATAGAAAAAAATGCTGCCCCTATCGTGAGTGTTTTATCTGCTCAAACCATGCAGCTGCTACCCGACCTGACGGTGGGCAATTCTTTGCAGCGGATCAGCGGTGTTTCGGTACAACGTTCGGGCAGCGGAGAAGCGCGTCACGCCATCATCCGGGGGATGGATCAGCGTTACAATAACACTTTGGTTAACGGCGTTAAAGTTTCCAGTCCGGACCCGCGTTATCGTTCCCTGCCGCTCGATCTCTTCCCTTCTGAAATACTGGAACGCCTGGAAGTGGTTAAATCGGGCCTGCCCTCCATTGAAGGCGATTTTGTGGGCGGCAGTGTCAATATGGTCATGAAAAGCGCTCCGGAAAAATTCATGTTACAAGCCAATGCCAGTACGGGTTTTTCTACCTTATTTTCTTCCAGCCGGCCCTTTCAGGCCTATTCACATAGCGCCGCAAATGCACAATCACCTGCAGAAAGAATGGGAAGCAGCTATAACGCCACTGCCAGTGATTTCCCGAAAGGCACATTGAATTATACCAATAAAAACCTGCCTTTTAACACCACCGCAGGGTTTACCATTGGCGGTCGTACCCACGATAACAAACTGGGTGTACTTACGTCCGCATCTTATCAAAATATTTACAGAGGAGATAACAACACTTTCCTGATGCCCAATGCACAACCACAGATCTTAAACCTTTCTGGCGGCGGGCATTTGGACAACCAGGCCGTGATCAGCGACCTGTACCTGCGCAACTATTCTACGCAAACCGCACGTATAGCCGTACATAATAAAATCGATTATGTATTCAACAACCGGAACAGCATTGCGCTATATAATATGTATGTGCACATGAATGAATTTGAAACAAGGAATACCTATGATTCGGTTTATCTGAATAAATTAACCGATAACCTGATGCGCAGCCGTACGCTGAAACAAAGCATTTATAACGGAACCTTGCGCGGAGATCATACCTTAAGCGATGTTTTTGGTCTGAACTGGACGGGTACGTATTCCATTGCAAAAGGCGCGCAGCCCGACTGGGCCGAATATGATTACCAGGGCGCCAACAATTCTTATATCGCTCAAAACATGACCCGGATATGGCAGCACAATAAAAACCAGGACCTGGCCGGCTACCTTAATTTTTTATACCGGCCGGAAATTGCCGGTTCAAAAGTTGAATTCAGCCTGGGCGGAATGTATCGCCACCGCACCAGAGATAATTACCAGATCGACTATAAGCTAACCCCTGTAACCGTTGGGGGCGTACCGCAGTCATGGACAGATTTCAATTCAGCAACCTACCAGTTTAAGTCGGCCGACGCCGGAATCGAAAGCAAAAACATAAATACATCCAACACCTACACCTCCCACGAAAATGTTGGGGCCGGATACCTGCAGGCGAAGTTCACTTTACTGCAAAAGCTGGAAGTGATCGGCGGTGCACGGGCAGAACATACCCTGCAAAACTATGCAACCATTGCGCCTGCAACCTCGGTGAACCGGAGCGGAACCGTTTCTTATACCGACCTGCTGCCCAGCGCTATTTTAAGATATGCACTCACCAGCGATCAAAATATCCGCTTTAGTTATTTCCGTTCCATCATCCGGCCAGACTTTTATCAGATTGTCCCGACAGAAGATATCGGCGAAGAATTTAACATAAAAGGTAACCCTTATTTGAAACACACTAAGGCGGATAATATAGACCTGAAATACGAAATTTTCCCGGGCGGCTCTGCTCAGTTTTCTGTAGGCGCTTTCTATAAAGCTATTTATGATCCTATTGAACTGGGTATTACAAGAGACGGCGGCCCCAGCGCGCAATACCTGACTCCGCTTAATTTTGGTACAGCGCGTGATTACGGTATCGAAGCCGTTTTTTCCAAATACTTCGGCATGTTCGGTGTGTCCGCCAACTATACATACACCAAATCAAAAATCACCACTACCAAACAATACTATTATAAGGATGATGTGAAGGGCGCTACGTTTAAAACCGTAAATCAAACCCGGCCCATGCAGGGCACTTCACCCAGTATCGGCAACCTGTCGCTCCTGTATAAAAACCCGCACATCGGACTGGATCTGCAATTAGCCTTTGTTTATGTTGGCGAACGCATCAGTATTGTATCACCTTATTACAACCTTGATTACTGGCAGGCGCCCCAGGAGCTGCTCAGCTTCTCTTTTGAAAAGCGGTTCTGCAAAAAATTCTCCTTGTATGGCAAGGTCAATAATCTTACCAACCAACCAGTAAGAAGATACATCAAGCAAAGCCCGCAGCAATCTGCGGCTGTAACGCTGCCGGATCAGATCTACAGCAACAAAACAGTGGTAGGTAAGGATATCTATAATATGGACCTGCAAACCGGGGTTCGCTATAAATTTTAATACTGAGCTAGTTCAGACTTTTCAAATTTAACCACATAGGCACATAGAATTATGATAGCAGAAAGAAGAAACATAAAAACATATTAGCTATGTTCCCCCGCCGTGGCGGGGAATCTATACCGCCTTAAATGCAATGATTTCTACTGTATCTATGTGGTTTAAAATTAGTTTAAACAACTTCACTATCTGGAAACTAAATAAATCCGTTTGAAATGAATTTGAAATTTTCTATTTTCTCTGTTGCTCTCACTTTATTGGTACTAACCAGCTGCAGTAAATGGTCTGACGAAAAAAGAGACCTGTATCAGCCGCCGGCTGTGGTCGTATCTCCTATCAGCGATGCCGCACCGCTGCATGGCGGTATTACCGGCACCATGCTGGCGGGCAAAACCTACACCATTGATGGCGATGTTACCATCAAAGCGGGCGACACCGTTTTTGTACAGCCCGGCGCTCATATCAATATTAAAAACCAGGCAGGCCTGTTTGTAAAAGGCTCCCTCATCAGTTTAGGCAGCAAGGACGCGCCCGTTTGGTTTACCGTTGATTCCTTGCAGAAACTTAAAAATGATCGTCCGAACCAGGACCCCACCAAAGACCCCGCCTTTGCCGGTGGCTGGGTAGGTATTTATTGCGATACCAGCTGTTATCAACTGATCCTGAAATGGACGCATATTGAGTTTGCCGGCAACCCGCTTACGGCAGACCAGGGCAGCTTAGTGCACCAGAAATCGGGAACTGCCTTTTCTATTTTGTTCCAAAACCCCAACGGTATTTTTGTAATGGAAGACAGTTGGCTGTATGGCGGTGTGGATGATCCTATCCGTATCTCCAATGGCCGCATTTGCTTTATGCGGAATACTTTTGAAAAAGGCGGCGCACATGGCGGCGACTGTCTGAACGCAAAGGGCGGTACCGTGGGCGACATGGCCTATAACCTTTTTGTGGGGATGGCCACCAACGGGCAGAAAGCCTCCAATAAAGGTATTCCCGCCGGGGCTTCGCAAACCAATATCCGCATGTGGAACAATACTTTTGTGCATTGTGGCTACCGGCAGATACAGATCGGCCGCGGTGGCGATATTGATTTTGAAGAAGGAGCAAAAGGCATAGCCTACAATAACCTGATCGTAAATTGTAAGTTCGGGATACGGATCGTTTCCAACCCCGCTGCGGATACGGCGAATATCAGCTATGGCTATAACTACAGTTATGGCGATTCTTTGGCGGTAGTGAACCAGATCTATCCCACCAATGCTTCAGGCTCCGGCGGATGGACCCGGCCCCAATCTACTGACATCCCCGCCTATACTGCATTCCTCCCTGCCGGTTATAAATATGGCGATAGCTACGACGGCACACCGGCTATTCAAAAAAATAATCCGTTATTTGTTAACTTCCCATTGCCCGTGCCCAACAATATTCCGTTATATGGAATCCAGGCGGTTGCCAACTACGACTTCCGTTTGCAGGTCAATTCTCCTGCTATCGGGAAGGGCTATATAAACTTCTCACCGTTGGCAGCGGTGCCCATTGATCCCAAATACGGGGCAACAGAGATCACCCTTCCGGGAAGAGATATTGGCGCCTTCCAGTTTAACGGCACCGGTAACCAGCATCACCCTTAAATTTTTAGCAGTTGCGAAACTATTTTCTTTTTATAGTTCTTTTATTTATTGACGCCACAGGCAATGCCTCCCCTTTTGCCAAAGACAGTATTATTCAAATTGTTTTTACGGCAGATGTGCACTACGGTTATGTAAGAGCACATTTCCGTGGCAAGGAGCAAGTGCGGGCACAAAAGGTGAACGCCGCCATGCTCCAGCAAATAAACCGGCTGCCCCCAACCCGATTGCCCGAAGATGGCGGTGTGGCGGCGGGTAAGACGATTCGCTTTATCGACTATTTAATTGTGGGAGGCGACATTGCAAACCGCGCTGAAGAGGGCTATCAGAATGCAACAAGATCCTGGGATGAATTTATCAATGCTTATAATACCTTGCTAAGCACCAAAAGCAGTAGCAATAAAAAAACAGGATTATTGTTAACGCCAGGCAATCACGATGCCTCAAATGCTATTGGTTACTTTAAGAAATTGCACCCCGCGGTAAACCCCGATGCCCTTCTGGGCATTTATAACCGCATGATGCCAAAGCCAAAAACCAAAGCAACTTTTGATTATTACCGGGACCCGGTGAATTATTCAAGGGATATCGGTGGCATTCATTTCCTTTTTGTGTCGATCTGGCCCGATTCATCCAAACAACAATGGATGGACCAGGATATCCGTGCTGCCGGCAAAAAGCCAGTACTACTTTTTACCCATGTGCCGCCCTACGGCGATCCGAAATTATTTTACAACCCTCATGTGCCTCCCACCATTAATGCGCAGGACAAAATGGAGAACCTGTTGCCGGAGCATTTAAAAGATAAGGATCCAAAAACAGATATCATTGAACAACGGGAATGGGTCGTCTTTCTGAAGGCTCACCCGCAGATCAAAGCCTATTTTCACGGCCATGAAAATAAAAATGAGTACTATACTTATACGGGTCCTGATGACGACATTCAACTGCCCGCGTTCCGGGTCGATTCTCCTATGAAGGGAAAAAGATCTTCCAAAGATGAGCGCCAGCTTTCATTTCAGCTCCTCTCCGTCAATACCGTAACCGGGCAACTAACAGTACGTGAATGTTTGTGGAATACGGATCCGAAGTCTTCAACACCTCCCTTGCAGTGGGGCGCCGTAACAACACTACAACTCCGGTGACAGATACTACTGGTGTTATATTGTTTGTAAAATGAGTGTTGCACCGGAAGACGGGAGACGATAAACGTAACCCCTTCACGTTTCGCTCCCGATGACTATCCTGTCGTACAGACACATTTTTGAAATCAATAAGGATGAGTATTGGCATCGGAGCAACCGGCAGCATAAAGCTGATGTGATTTTTAACCTGTAAAGAGGCCTGAAAGGACCTCAATTTGAATAACCTCCAACCGAAGTTGCAGGTCAATAGCATATAGGTTACTCAGACTTGGAGGGCAGCGTGTACAAAATAATGTTCCGATATTCGACGTATAACCAATCGACGTCACTGTAGTCGCGGGTGACGTGCCCGAAGGGCTCTAATGTAAATAGCCCCGGGCAATGCCCGGGGCAAAAGGCAAATCGCGGGATCAACCCTGAAGGGGTTGAACCTGTAATGCTGCCAAGACCCTCCGCAGGGCGGAGGGCTATTCATATTTGAGCCCTTCGGGCTGGGTTGAAAAATAAGATGTTACAACAATGCTATATAGAGTTAAACACGTATTCTTTGTGTCCACACGATAAGGTAACTACCAGGATGGCATTGCACGATTGGCTTAGATCCGTTTATTTAATATCAGCAAAAACAAAATACACTGCGCCCAGTAATAGTGCAAAGCTGACCAGGTACTTCCAGTGGAAGGCATTACCTGCAAATACAACGGCATAAATAGTAAAGACGCCGAGCGTGATCACCTCCTGTGTAATTTTCAGTTGAAACAGGTTGGCTCCTGTTTGCTGTCCGATCCGGTTGGCCGGTACGGCAAGACAGTATTCAAAAAAAGCGATCAGCCAGCTCAATAGGATCGCCTTCCATAAGGGCCAGTTTTCATTTTTTAAATGGTGGTACCAGGCCAGCGTCATAAAAACATTAGAACAAACCAACAGTAATACCGTTCTGTAAAACATAGGCAACCGGGTTACAATCAATAATGAAGCGCTTTTTTAAAAGCGGCCACAGCCGCAGGATTGATCCCGGAATGTTGCACCGTTTCTTCATCGTTCCGGAAGGCCGGAGCTGTATAATGCATCTTTGAAGGGATCATTTCCCGAAGGGAGCTATGAAACTCATGGCAGCCTGTTATTGCGGCTAACTGTTTTACATTTTCGGCGCGCACGCCGCTTCCCGGCATAATGCTGATGCGCCCGCCGGCCTGTTGTTGCAATTGAGCAATCAGCTGGCTTCCCTCCATGGCTGTAGCTTGCTGCCCGCTGGTCAAAATGCGCTCACAACCGGCTTTAATGATCTGCTCCACCGCTTCCAATGGCTCCCGGCAGCGATCGAACGCCCGGTGAAAGGTAACCCCCAGGGGATATACAGCCTCCACAATACGCGCAGTACGCTCCGTATCAATTGCACCGTTAGCCTTTAAAAACCCGATCACCACACCGTCGCAATCCAGCTTTTTACAATTAATAGCATCGGCCAGCATACATTCAAATTCTTCCTCAGTATATAAAAAATCACCGCCCCTTATACGAATAATGGGATAGATAGGCGTATCAAAATGTTCCCGCACTTTTTTTATGACCCCGTAAGACTGGGTGGTGCCACCCTCCCCCAGGTTAGCGCAAAGCTCGATGCGGTCTGCCCCGCCGGCCACCGCAGCTTTTACAGACTCAAAATCAGTAGTTGCTATTTCAACAACATAATCATTATACTCCATTTTCACATTTTCAAATTACACAGAAAAATAGCTTCCCGGATTCAAAAGTTGTTCCTGGTTACCGGTCTTTATTGCATAATTAAAACCCGGGTGTATCGAATAAGCACCGGCCACGCCATTCCGGTCTAACGCAATAAAAGCAACCTGGATCTTTTGGGCATCTGCTTTCTTAATTTTTACAATCCGCTCTATTACTTTTTTGCAGGCGATTTCCGGACTAAACCCTTGCCGCATCATTTCCACCACGCTATGCGAACCGGCCACCCGGATCACATCTTCCCCCTGCCCGGTGGCCACACAGGCGCCCACTTCATTATCCACAAAAAGACCGGCGCCAATGATCGGCGAATCGCCCAACCGGCCCCGCATCTTAAATCCCATTCCACTGGTGGTGCAGCTGCCGCTCAAATTGCCGTTCACATCCATTGCCAGCATGCCAATGGTGTCATGATTCCATTCACCATTATCAAACCGCTCTGGCGCCGCCGGGCCATGGCCCTTGTTTTCCCGGTTGATAGCCGGTTCATATTTCGAATTTTTCAGCCATTTCTGATAAGCTTTTCGCGCATCTTCCGAAAGCGTTTCCGGCTCCAGCGGGAAGCCTTCCGCCACGGCAAACTGCTGCGCGCCCACCCCAACCAACATAACATGAGGTGTTTTTTCCATTACCCTCCGGGCAACAGAGATCGGGTGTTTGATGCGCTCCAAAAAACCCACAGCTCCGCAATTGAACTGATGATCCATAATACTGGCATCAAGGGTTACATAACCATCCCGGTCGGGATTGGCCCCCAGGCCCACACAACAATTCTGCGAAGCCTCAGTGATTTTCACCCCGTTCTCAACAGCATCCAGCGCTGTTCCTCCTTTTGACAATACCTCCCAGGCTCCCTTATTCGCCGCCAGGCCGGCATCCCATGTTGCTATTACAATCGGTTTTTTTTGAGGAACCGACCGTCCTGCCGCATGCTTAGAAAAAAAAGAAGCCGCGCTGCCCAATAACCCCAGCTGGAGGAACCGTTTTCTGCTGACCATAGATTTATTTTTTTCGAAATTAAATATTCCGGTACACTTTATATCAATATAGTTGAATTATTGATCGAAGGCGTCGGAAATATGCCGGCGTTTTTTCCCGGCTAAGAGAAGATTTTTTGATTTGGAAAAACGCTCCAGGGCCTGCAGCTGTTCTTTTTGCACTTTTCTTTTCATAAAGTTCGTCCACCCAAACAAGCGTCCTTTAAGGCCATATGCCTTGCCGATCCATTGGGTCAGATTGTAGCCTTCGCTGTGCTCGGTGATCGCGCCATCTACAATCTTCATAAAGGTTTTTGCACTAAAAACGATCTGTTTATGTAACCGTACGGAAAAATAATCCACCTGCCACGAACAGGTAGCGTACTCCCCGTCAATCGCTTCTGTCTTAAAAATAGTAAGATGAAAATCTTTAACAGACGTGCAGATCAGCTCCCACCTGTCTTTTACCGCTGGCCCCTGCAACAATCCAAAAAGTGGATCAGAATAAATAATATCATCCACGTACAGGTCATTCATTTGCCCGTAATCCAATCGTTCAAAAGCCTCAAAAAATGCCGTTATAACTTCAATATTATTCATCCTGTTTTAAAAGTAAAATACTTCCTGCACCTGCAAAAACTGTGGCGCGAATATAAGACAATCGTTTGCATTGATTAATACCTTATTCTAACTTAAAAAATCCTTAACTTGGATCACTAAATCATAAATTATTATTATGCGTATTGCTGTTTTCTGTTTACTTCTTTGTTGTACAACAAGGAATATTTCCGCGCAGGAAATAAACATCATCCCCAAACCTCAGTCCGTTGTACAAAAGAGCGGATCCTTTACCCTGACACGCGCCACACCGATTGTTGCTGCTACCAATGGCGACAAAAACATTGCAACCTTGTTTAACAGCTATCTTGCCAGCTACTATGGCTTCACGTTGCCCGTCGTTTCAAAAGGCAGTAAAGGTATCGTATTAAATACAAAAAATGCTTCCGGTGAAGGGTACAATCTTGAGGCAGACAATAACGGCATTAAAATTAATGGAAATTCCGAAGCCGGCACTTTTTATGGTATACAAACCCTGCTGCAACTCCTGCCGGCTACCAAAACTGCAACGCTTAAAGTTCCGGCTGTTTCAATAACAGACGCACCAGTGGTAGCTTACAGAGGCCTGATGTTGGATGTGGGACGCCATTTTTTCCCGGTTTCTTTTGTAAAAAAATATATCGACTTCCTCGCGCTGCATAAAATGAACAGCTTTCACTGGCACCTGACCGAAGACCAGGGCTGGCGGATCGAGATCAAAAAATATCCGAAATTGACCTCTGTTGGCGCCTGGCGCGATGGTACCATTATAGGCCGCTTCCCGGGTACCGGCAACGATAACCAAAAATATGGCGGCTTTTATACTCAGGCCCAGGTAAAAGAAATTGTTGCCTATGCTGCTAAAAGATATATCACCGTTATACCGGAAATTGAGATGCCCGGCCATGGCAGCGCTGCCATAGCGGCTTACCCCGAACTAAGTTGTTTCCCTGATAAACCTACATATGATTATTTTGTAAAAGCGGGCAACAAAGCAGACTATTGGGCTGGCAGCAAAACCGGCAAGCATGTAATGGAAAGCTGGGGCGTATATGACGATATTTTTTGTGCCGGCAAGGAACATACTTTTAAGTTCCTGGAAGATGTGTTAGACGAAGTGCTTCCGCTCTTCCCCTCTAAAATTGTGCATATAGGTGGTGATGAAGCGCCCAAAACCAATTGGCATGCCTGCCCTCTTTGCCAAAAACGAATGAAAGAAAATAACCTGAAAGACGAACATGAGCTGCAAAGCTATTTTATACAGCGCATTGAAAAATATATTAACTCGAAAGGTAAAATTATAATTGGATGGGATGAGATACTTGAGGGTGGTTTGGCCCCCAATGCCTGGGTAATGAGCTGGAGAGGCGAAAAGGGGGGAATAGAAGCCGCCAAACAACACCATAATGTGATTATGTCTCCTACCACTTATGCCTACCTCGATTATCAGCAGGCGCCGAAAGAAGATTCCGTTACCATTTCGAACAACAAGGGGCATTTGTCTATTGAAAAGGTATATAGCTGGCACCTCTTTCCTGATGCCCTTACCAGCGACGAAGCTAAATTCATAAAAGGCGGCCAGGCGAATCTGTGGACCGAATACATTGCAAACCCTGCAAAAGTAGAATACATGCTGTTTCCGCGCGTAGCAGCCATAAGCGAAACACTATGGACTGCGCAGGCTGATAAGAATTACGACGACTTTAATCGCCGGCTGACAACACAGAAAAGCCGCTACGATCTTTGGCATATTAATTACTACGGCAAGCAATCAAAATAAAACAACTTCAAAAAATTTAACAGGATGACTAAAGCACAGGGCGCAGCCCCTAACCACGCAGATACGCTGGAGAAAATAGATGTTAAGATCTACGCCGATTCCAAAGAAGGATCTTTTGCAATTGCAAAAAAAATAGCGGATCTTATTCGTGCCAAGCAAAAGCTGAATCAGAAATGTGTATTGGGATTAGCCACAGGCTCCAGCCCTAAAACATTATATGCTGAGCTGGTGCGTATGCACAAGGAGGAGAAACTAAGCTTTAAAAACGTAGTGACCTTTAATCTGGATGAGTATTACCCCATCAGCCGGGAAGCCATCCAGAGCTACTACCGTTTCATGCACACGCATCTTTTTTCACATGTGGATATTAACCCAAAAAACATCCACATCCCCAACGGCGAGGTGAAAAAAGAAGACGTAAAAGCCGCATGTGCTGAATATGAACGGCTCATTGAAAAAGCAGGAGGTATTGACCTGCAGATCCTCGGGATCGGGAATAACGGGCATATCGGCTTTAATGAGCCTGGATCGGGCATTCATACCAAAACCCGGTTGATCAATCTGGAACATTCCACACGGTTGGCCAACTCCTTTGAATTCGCCACTATTTCCGATGTGCCGCGGATGGCCATCACCATGGGTATCGGCACCATATTGAAATCGAAACAGATCCTATTGATGGCCTGGGGCGCAGCCAAAGCCAAAGCAGTAAAAGCTGCCGTGGAAGAAGTCGAGACCGAACGCGTACCCGCCTCCCTGCTGCAAAGCCACCCTGATGTACAATTTATCGTTGATGAAATGGCCGCATCGGAACTGACCCGCCTGAAATCACCCTGGCTATCAGGAGAAGTGGAATGGACGCCGAAACTGATAAAAAAAGCGGTAGTCAATATGGCACTGGATCTTAAAAAACCAGTGCTTTCTTTAACTAACGAAGACTACAATCAATACGGCCTCAGTGATCTTTTAGTAGAAAAAGGCAATGCCTACGAGATCAATCTTGAAGTATATTATATGCTGCGCGACAGCATTACCGGCTGGCCCGGTGGAAAGCCTAACGCTGTTATCCCTTCTCATCCGGAGCGTTCCGAGCCTTACCCCAAGCGTGTACTGATCTTTTCGCCCCACCCTGACGACGACATTATTAGTATGGGTGGCACTTTTCAGCGGCTGCACGACCAGGGGCATGATGTGCACGTGGGCTACCAGACTTCAGGAAACATTGCGGTAACGGATGAATTTGTAACACGTTTTCTCGACTTTGCAGTAGGGTTTAATGAGATCGCAAAGATCGATTCTGACAAACCGGAGAAAGTCCTGAGCCAGACCCGTAAATACGTGGCCGGCAAAAAACCGAATCAGATCGACACCCCGATCATCCGCCAGATAAAAGGATTGATCCGCCGCGGTGAAGCCAGCGCTACCTGTCGCTATGTAGGCATCCCCGACAGTAATATTCATTTCATGAACCTTCCGTTCTATGAAACCGGAACGATCGATAAAAAGCCCCTGGGTGAAAAGGATGTCAAGATCACCATGGAGCTGCTGCGCAAACTAAAGCCCCAGCAAGTGTTCTGCGCCGGCGATTTTGCGGACCCGCATGGCACGCACCTGGTTTGTTTTAATGCAGTATTAGCCGCCCTTCAGCGGATCAGGGCCGAAGGCGACGAATGGGTGAACGACTGCTGGTTATGGCTGTACAAGGGAGCCTGGCAGGAATGGAATATCGAGGAAATTGAAATGGCAGTGCCCATGAGCCCCGAGCAGGTATTAAAAAAACGCTTCGGCATTTTTATTCATCAGTCGCAGAAAGATATGGTCCCCTTCCAGGGATCAGACAACCGCGAATTCTGGCAAAGAGCCGAAGAGCGTAATGCCAATACCGCGACCATTTACGCCGACCTGGGCCTAACGCACTACGCGGCAATGGAAGCCTTTGTACGCTGGCATTATTAAGAATAGAAAGAATTTTTTACAAAAGAGTGCGGCGTAAATGTTGCACTCTTTTTTATGTTGCTGTGATATCCAATCGGGCACAGGTCCCCCGCTGATTTACGCTGATGGCTTATCCACTTCTGTGTTTATTCTCGCGGTATCCCGGGGTAAATCAGAAATGCGTAATAGATCTTCCGCAGATCTCGCAGATTTATTTCGCAGATCAACACAGAACGGCACGCTAAATCCGCGAAATACATCCGCGCTCATCAGCGGGAAAATATTAAATCTAAACGTGAACGCTGTATGAAGCAGGTCTCTTTGGCACACTATATCCATGCTTCCGGAACGCCTCTTTTACATTCAATATTTTATATTTTACATTAAAAAAGGCCGCCCTTTTGAGGCAGCCTTTCCTTTTTGCTATAACTACAATTTTATTTTACTTCCTCAAACGGAACGTCGGTTACGTCTTCGGCGCCACCGGCAGCATTTGCTTGCTGACCATCGCCGCCCGGCTGCCCTGCGTTTGCCTGGGCACCACCGTCCGCACTTTGTCCGGATTTATATATATCCTCGCTGGCGGCCGTCCATGCAGCATTCAGCTCTTCCATTGCTTTGTCAATGGCTGCAATATCCTGCACTTTATGCGCTTCTTTTAATTTATCAACCGCGCCCTCAATAACTGACTTTTTATCAGCAGGGATCTTATCGCCGTATTCTTTCAGTTGTTTCTCTGTCTGGAATACCAGGCTGTCCGCACTGTTCAATTTGTCGATCTTTTCCTTTTCTGCTTTATCAGAAGCTTCGTTGGCTTTCGCTTCAGCCTTCATTTTTTCCACTTCTTCTTTGCTCAGGCCGCTGCCGGCTTCAATATGGATCTTTTGCTCTTTACCGGTGCCTTTATCTTTTGCCGTAACGTGCATGATACCGTTAGCATCAATATCGAAGATCACTTCAATTTGAGGAACCCCTCTCGGAGCCGGCGGAATACCATCCAGGTTAAAGATACCCAGGCTCTTATTGTCTTTTGCCATAGAGCGTTCGCCCTGTAATACGTGGATCTGTACCCCCGGCTGGTTATCGCTGGCCGTAGAGAACACTTCCGATTTTTTTGTAGGAATAGTCGTATTGGAAGGGATCAGCGTCGTCATTACACCGCCCATTGTTTCAATACCCAAAGAAAGCGGGGTAACATCCAACAACAATACATCTTTTACTTCACCCGTTAATACAGCTCCCTGGATTGCGGCACCCACTGCTACAACTTCGTCAGGATTCACCCCTTTATTGGGCTTTTTACCAAAGAATTTTTCTACAATTTCCTGTACTTTAGGAATACGGGTACTACCGCCCACCAGGATCACTTCGTCAATCTGGGAAGCGTTCATGCCAGCGTCCTTTAAAGCCGCTTCGCAGGGCTTCAGACAGCGGGCAAACAGGCTGTCTGCCAGTTGCTCAAATTTGGCACGGGTCAATTTTTTAACCAGGTGTTTGGGCACACCGTCAACCGCAGTAACATAAGGGAGATTGATCTCTGTTTCTGTAGAAGAAGATAATTCGATCTTCGCCTTCTCAGCAGCTTCTTTCAAACGCTGTAATGCCATAGGATCCTTACGCAGGTCGATCGCCTCATCATTCTTAAATTCTTCTGCCAGCCAGTCCATGATCACTTTATCAAAATCATCACCACCCAGGTGCGTATCACCATTAGTGGATTTTACTTCAAATACGCCGTCACCCAGTTCCAGCACAGAAATATCAAACGTACCGCCACCCAGGTCAAATACAGCGATGTTATGGTCTTTGCCGCCTTTATCCAAACCATAGGCCAGTGCCGCTGCAGTAGGTTCGTTAATAATCCGGCGCACATTTAAGCCAGCGATTTCTCCTGCTTCTTTGGTAGCCTGACGCTGGGCGTCATTGAAATAAGCAGGTACGGTAATAACCGCTTCGTTCACTTCCTGTCCCAGGTAATCTTCTGCTGTTTTTTTCATTTTCTGCAGGATCATTGCTGAAATTTCCTGCGGTGTGTACAAACGACCGTCGATATCGATCCGAATGGTATCATTATCTCCACGAACTACCTTATAACTGATATGGGAAAGTTCGTCTTTTACTTCATCATATTTACGTCCCATAAAACGCTTTACGGACATAATCGTGTTCTGAGGGTTTGTGATTGCCTGCCGTTTTGCAGGATCCCCTACTTTGCGCTCGCCGTTTTTCAAAAACGCAACAACAGATGGGGTGGTACGGCGCCCTTCATCGTTGGCGATCACCACAGGTTCATTACCTTCCATAACTGACACGCAGCTATTTGTGGTTCCTAAGTCAATACCAATAATTTTTGCCATAGTATTTAAAATTTTCTCCTTTTATTAATAGTACTACAATTTGCAGTACCTGTTAGCTTTCAATGATTATGCCGTTTCATAAGAATATGCAAAAATGTCATGCCGCTGTAAACGGCATCCGGCGCCTCCTTTTCCCCGACTCTGGCTTTTTAAAAAGTAACTCTAACTATCTGCATATAAATCAATCGCTTACCAAAGCCCTGCAGCGAAAACGTTGTAGAAAGAATCTGTGGATTTATGGGTATTGTTGCCTATATTTATAGCAGCACGATTGACACTTTTTTTGAACCCTTTAATATATTGTCATATGTCCCATTCAAGAAGAAAATTTATTAAACAGTTTACATTGGCCTCTACGGGAACCTACCTGGCCACCATGGGTATGAGCGCCAAAAGTTATGCGAATATCCTGGGCGCCAACGACAGGGTACGGGTAAATATCGTAGGATTTTCTGACCGCTTCCGGTCTTCCCTTTTCCCGGCCTTTATGAATCATTACAAAAAACTCAATTTCGATATTACCGGCGTTTCCGACCTGTGGAGTTATCGCCGGGACCTGGGCACTTCATTTCTTTCTGAAAAGCTGGGCCACCCCGTAAAAGGCTATCGCAATAACGATGAATTATATGCAGCGAAGGATGTGGACGCTGTTATCATCAGCACGGCCGATTTTTTACATGCCCTGCACGCTATTGAGGCGGTAAGCTCCAAATGCGATGCGTATGTGGAAAAACCGTTTGCCGAAACCATGGAGGACGCGCGGGCGGCACTTAAAGCCATTAAAAATTCAAAACAAATTATACAGATCGGGTCGCAACGCCGGAGCGGTGCCAATTACCAGGCAGCGAATGAATTTATCAAATCGGGTAAATTCGGCGATATTTATATGGTAGAGCTTACCTGGAACGTGAACCAGCCCGGGCGCTGGCGGAGACCTGAATTAGTAGCCAAACTGAAAAAAGAAGACACCGACTGGAACCGTTACCTGGCTAACCGGCCGCATGAGGAATGGGATCCGCGGAAGTACCTGGAATACCGGCTGTTCTGGCCCTTCTCCTCAGGCTTACCCGGACAATGGATGAGCCACCAGATCGATACGGTGCACTGGTTCAGCGGGCTCAAACATCCGCGCAGCGTTACTGCAAATGGTGGTATTTACCAGTGGAAAGACGGTCGCCGCAACTGGGATACCATCACTGCGGCATTTGAGTATGGTCCCGAAGATGATCTTACAAAAGGCTTCCAGGTTGTATTTCAATCCCGAATGGGCAATGGAAGCGATCAGCCCTCAGAAATATATTATTCGAATGGAGGAGAGCTCAATCTGATCAACAATAGAGTTTCGCCTAAAGGCGGCCTTAAAGAATCGGCAGCCAAAGAAATGGGGATGAAAGAAAATCTGTTGCCCGATTTCGCACTGACAGAAAAGGTTGAAAAAGTAGCCGCAGGCGCTAATACCGGGGGCGACCCTTTAACCAGCAACCATATGCTGAACTGGATGGAATGCGTCCGTAGCCGCAAGCAAACCAATGCCCCGGCGGAAGCGGGCTATATGCACTCGATTGCCAATATTATGACCACCGCTGCATCCCATACAGGAATGAAAGCAACGTTTGACGAAAAAACCCAGGAAGTGATGGTGGGTGGAAAAGCGTTTAAGTTTTAGGCTGCATTGAAGCAGGATTATCTTCGCCGGATCACGGCGGTTCATTCGCTCATAAGCAAAAAAAGCGGGTCTCGTAAAAGAGACCCGCTTTCTGGTGAATTAAATTTTTACAGACTATTATCATCTTCATCCGGATCGGGCGTTTTCCCGTTCAGTACGTATACTTTTACCGGAACGATCCCTTTATCAAGCGAAGCGATTTTCAAAAAAGCGGAACGGCTCAGATCCACCCGCCCCTTCATGTGCGGCGCCATCCGGTCGTTTACCACAACCTCCACTTGTTGACCGGTATGCTTGTTTACCACCAGCAGTCTTGTACCCAATTTATAAATATTGGAAGCTGCGGTCATGAGATGATCAAAATAAGTAGCGCCTGTAGCTGTTTTACGCCCGTTAAAGCTTTTACTGTAAAAACTTGCTCTGGCACTGGTACCACCTGCATCTGTTTGTGCAAAACTTGTCAGAGAAATGACAACTGCGGTTACCAGGATTATTATTCTCTTCATGTAACAGGTTTAAGTTAAACAATAGCTTCCAAAGAAATTGTTTCAGTGGAAGTTTGAACGCGGCTTCATTGCTGAACCCGTGAACTTTTTTTGAACAAACCTCATGGCTTGTTTTACTGAATTACACGAACTGATTATAGAAATCAGAAACGCAAAGAAAGTGCAAAGCTACAGAAAAAGGAGCCAACTTCCAAGCAAAAGTTACTAACAAACAATAACGATCGTTAGTATTTAGTTAACTTTTCTGCTTCTATTATCGAATAAATATATATACAAGCACCCTATTTAACTAAAGATGAATAATCTACCGTATTTTATATAAAGAAAGTTCCTCCTGCTTCATTTTACCGGCCGGCATAATATTAAGCAGGTTATTAACACTACTTCAACTCTTTTTGCGCGTAAGATGCTTGAAACGGCTAAAGGTTTCAGGCTTTATATTAAGGTAGGAAGCCAGGAATTTCTGAGGTACCCTTTGCAGGATCTCCGGGTGTTTTTCCACAAAGTTTAAAAAGCGCTCGCGGGGCGTGTAACGGATCAGGCTAAATTGCCATTTATCTTTTAATACCATCGTGTATTGCGTTACCAGCCGGCCCATGCGTTCCAGGTTATGACTGGAAGCAAAGACGCGCTCCAGCGCATCATGGTGCAGGCTGATCAGGGTTGCAGATTCCACCGCGTCAATAAAATACTCGGAGGGCGTTCTGGTATAAAACGATTCCTGGCAGGAGATCAAATGCCCTTCAATGGAAAGCTGTGCAATGATCTCTTCCTTTTCCTGCACATAGTATTTGCGCAGGGTGCCCTTTTTTATAAAGTTCATGTAATTCTCCACCTCGCCGGCATTGGTAACAATGTCGCGTTTATTAAACTCCCTAATCTGGCAGGCAGGTAAGATCACGTTTTTTATTTCCTCATTAGAGATGGCCACAAACTGCCTTAAAAAGGTGATCAGGTCTTCGATGTCAGTCAAGCTGGTATTCATGTTACAAATGTAAAAGAAAATTGATCGGAATCAATTGTATTTATAAATATTCCATTAAATCAGTAGATTTGCCCCGATCACAATTTAAATTATTAAAGTAAAAGTTATGGCTCAGAAAATTAAGGTTGCCAAGCCTGTTGTTGAACTGGATGGTGATGAAATGACGCGGATCATATGGAAATTTATTAAAGACAAACTAATCCTTCCGTATATTGATGTTGATATCAAATATTTTGATTTAGGTGTGGAGCACCGGGATGCTACGAATGACCAGGTTACAGTTGATGCAGCTAATGCTATTAAGGAACATGGTGTAGGGATTAAATGTGCCACTATTACCCCTGACGAAGCGCGTGTAAAGGAATTTAACCTGAAACAGATGTGGAAAAGTCCCAATGGCACCATCCGGAACATTCTTGACGGAACCGTATTTCGCGAGCCGATCGTTATCAGCAATATTCCCCGCCTGGTCACCAACTGGACCGCTCCTATCATTGTAGGACGTCATGCTTTTGGCGATCAGTACCGCGCTACTGATACCGTGATAAAAGGCAAAGGCAAGCTGACACTGACTTTTACTCCGGAAGACGGCAGCGCCCCCCAAACTTTTGATGTGTACGATTTTAAAGGCGATGGTGTAGCCATGGCGATGTACAATACCGACGAAAGCATTAAGGGCTTTGCCAGAAGCTGTTTTAATATGGCATTAAGCAAGAAATGGCCCTTGTATCTTTCTACAAAAAATACCATTCTTAAAAAATATGATGGCCGTTTTAAAGACATCTTCCAGGAAATTTATGACAATGAATTCAAAGCGGAATTTGAAAAAGCAGGCATCACTTATGAGCATCGCCTGATCGATGACATGGTAGCCAGCGCGTTAAAATGGCATGGCAATTTTGTCTGGGCCTGTAAAAACTATGATGGCGACGTACAAAGCGATACCGTTGCGCAGGGCTTCGGATCACTGGGTTTAATGACCTCTGTACTGATCACACCCGATGGTAAAACACTGGAAGCAGAAGCCGCACACGGAACGGTTACCCGCCACTACCGCGCGCACCAGCAGGGTAAACCCACCAGCACCAATCCTATCGCCAGCATTTTTGCCTGGACAAGAGGTTTGGCGTTCCGCGGTAAGCTGGACGGTAACCAGCCGTTAATTGATTTTGCCGATAAACTGGAGCAGGTTTGTATTGAAACTGTAGAAGAAGGCAAAATGACCAAGGACCTTGCAGTTTGTATCCATGGCAATAAAGTAGAGCATGGAAAAGATTATTTGTATACTGAAGAATTTCTGGAAGCGATCAATGAAAACCTTCAGAAGAAACTGAGTTAATCTTTACAGATCTTTTTGGAAAGAGTGCGCTGCAAGGCGCGCTCTTTTTTTATTTAATGGTTATTTTCGGCACATCAATCCGCTGGGCTTTATAGATGCCCGAGTGCCCGCTAAAATAGTAGGCGGTAAAACAGGCCACGGCGAAGTACAAAATATTTTCTCCGCCAAACAATTCCACGCCCATGATCATACAGGCGATTGGCGTATTGGTGGCGGCAGCAAAAACCGCGATAAAACCCAGTCCGGCAAACAGATCTACCGGCGCACCGGTCAGTGTTGCGATGGTGTTCCCCAGTGCCGCGCCGATGAAGAACAGCGGCGTCACCTCTCCCCCTTTGAAGCCCGCGCTTAATGTAACTGCCGTCAATACTAATTTCCAAAGCCAGCTCCAATGCGTTACCCCACCATTACTGAACGCACTCACAATGCTGTTGTGCTGATCCGGATTGGTAACGCCCAACCCCATATAATCGAAGGAGCCCAGGAGGTAACTCATCCCAAGAATCAATGCCGCGCCGGCAACGGGTATGAGCCAATTCCATTTTATCCATTGCTTCCACAGCTTTTTGAGCGTGTGCGCCAACCAGGCAAAAGCCATTCCCGCTAACCCAAAGGCGATGCCGGCAACGATCACTTTCAGCAACAGCACAAAATCGAACGACAGCTCCCAGCTTCCTTTTTTTACAATTGCAGCGGGTATTCGTGTAGTTATTGAATACAGCGTATGGTGAATGCCGTACGCGCTGCAAACCACATGGGCCAATAAGCTGGAGATTAAACAGGGAATGAGGGCATTGTATTTAATACGACCAATGAATAATACTTCCATTGCAAAAATGGCCCCGGTAACCGGTGTTCCAAACACAGCGCCAAAGCCGGCAGCCATGCCACATAGTAGCAACACGCTGCGTTCCTCTTTTGCCAGCTGGTACCATTTTGAAAAAAACGCTGCAATGCTACCGCCCATTTGCACCGCGGTACCTTCCCGTCCTGCGGAGCCGCCGAACAAATGCGTTACTACAGTGCTGATGAGCACCAGCGGTGTCATTTGTATCGGCACGCCCCCACCCGGCTCATGGATCTCATCCATAATGAGATTATTGCCGGCTTCTGCATTTTTACCCAAAAAACGATACAGCAGATAAATGGCAATTCCGGCAACCGGCAACAGGAAAATGATCCATAAATGTGCCCAGCGGGTTTGGGTGGCCCATTCCAGCAGCCATAAAAAAAGTGCCACCAATGAGCCTGTAACAACCGACACCGGTATAATACGAACGGTCCAGTAAATTAATTGCTTAAAGATTTTCCCCTGATCTGTTTTTAAACGATACATCCCACAAATAGATTAAGTGTGTAATAAATTATTACTATTTGCAGGCGCCATCAGATCCGCCAAAGGCGTGAACGGTTGGTTCAGGAAGACACCATTTCCTGTTTAATATGAAACGAAGATACGGTTATATACGCTAATGAATTGCCGGGAAGATGGAAAGACGGAAAATGTTGTTGTGAATAGGGAATTGAATGCTGCGTTCAACAAACATATTCGCCCCTTTCAGGGCCGTACCCTCTACGACTCTGCTACCCCTGGCCGCAATCTATCGTATGGACACATTTCAAAAATAGTTTATAAATAGAGTAAGACCTGTGGGTGAACTCTATAGATGTGTACTCTTTCCAATAATCATCGAAAAAGATGAATAGAGTGTTGTCTAACTGCATATTTTC
>JAGIAQ010000059.1 GCA_017744795.1 Niabella sp.
GTATTCAATACGTTGTAAAGTTGTCATAACTAAAACAATTTAAGGTGAAGAAATGGAGAAGAAAAAAAGCATCGTAAAAGGTTCATTACTTACCGGGGCGATTATTGCCGCAGCCGGATTTTCTGCAAATGCTAATGGATTATTTAATTACAGTTCACTGGGAACAGGAGCGGAAATGCGCACCAATCTCCTGGAGAAAAAAGAAACAGCAAAAAATTTTGAACTGAAGTGCGGCGGAGACAAAGCGAAGAGTGATAGCACCATGAAAAAGGGAAAAGAAGGCAAATGTGGCGACGGCAAATGCGGGGATGGTAAATGTGGCTCAAAAACGGGAAAGAAATCAATGAAGAAAAAAGACATGAGCACAAAAACCAAAGACGGGCAATAGGTTTTTAACACAGGGGGCGTTTAAAAAGCATATTTTCAGACACCCCCTGTTATTTTAAAATTTGTCAACAATGGTAGGGATAGGATACCGGAAAGATTTTGGCGAAGCGTTCTTAACCAGTAAGGTTTTAAAACCGGCATTTGTGGAGGTGGCTCCGGAAAACTGGGTTGGGGTAGGTGGCTACTGGAGAAAGCAATTTAATAAGGTGCTGGAGCGTTACCCGCTTTTTACCCACGGATTGTCTTTGTCTATTGGCAGCCCCGATGAACTGGATTTTGAGTTTCTGAAAAAAGTAAAAGTATTCCTGAAGGAAACCAATGCCCGGATCTATTCCGAGCATCTGAGTTATGCAAAATGCGATAATGCTCATTTGTATGACCTGCTGCCCATACCCTTTACCAATGACGCAGTGCAACATGTTGCCGGCAGGATCCGGACCATCCAGGATTTGCTGGAGCGAAGGATCGCTATTGAAATTGTAAGCTATTACACGCCGGTAGCCCCGGAAATGAAAGAGATCGAATTTATAAATGCAATCCTTGAAGCAGCGGATTGCGATCTGTTGCTGGATGTGAATAACGTTTATGTAAACGGATTTAATCATCAGTATGACCCCAAAGCCTTTTTAAAGGAATTGCCCATGGACCGCGTAGCCTACATCCATATGGCCGGTCATGAACAGGTATCCGAAACATTGATCATTGATACACATGGGGAAGCTATTATTGACCCGGTATACGATCTGTATGCTTTTGCCATGCAATTGTTGCATCGGGACGTTCCGGTGTTGCTGGAGCGGGATTTTAATTTTCCGCAGCTGGAAGAACTGCAGGCAGAAATGGAGCAGTTAAATAAGATTAAACAGACTGCTTTACAAACCAAAAATTATGCAATCGCGTAATGCCACACAACACTACCAGTCGGCGCTGGCCGGTTATTGCCGCACGGGTATGCTTGAAAATATCCCAGGGGTAGTACAAGAAAATGTACCGCAATATCGTAGATTAGTGCTGAACGTGATCGACGATATGTTGCAGAATGCCTATCCGTTAACCTACGATCTTTTGAAAGAAACGGAGTGGAACGCAATCGTTCATGATTTCTTTTCCAATCACCCCTGCCAGTCGCCGCAGGTATGGTATATGCCCAGAGAGTTTTATCAGTATCTGACAGAAACGGCACATCCAATTTTAACCACTTATTCTTTTTTAAAGGAATTACTTTGGTTTGAATGGATAGAGGTTGAGTTGTTCATGATGGAGGACCAGAGAGTGCCCGCCACAGCAAATGGTGCGCTCCAAACCGATAAGCTGGTTTTAAACCCCGAACACTCATTATTGACCTTTGAATACCCGGTTCATCAGAAAAATCCCAAAAAAATCAGCAATGCCGACAAGAGGCATTATTTTGTCGTTGCGCATCGCAACTCGAATGGGGAAGTGATCTTCACAGATGTAACTGCTGCTTTAATGCGTATGGTCGAATACCTTGCAGAAGCTCCATATACAACCACAGAATTATTTTCATTATTCGAAACAGAATATGGGTTACAACTGTCGGAAACCGACAAAGAAGCGATACTGAATTTCCTGAAAACCGCCCTGCAGCAGGAGCTGATAGCAGGGTTTGCAAAATAGTTCTGTTGGGTTTTTAATGGATCCGGTCGCCCCGCACTTCCATTTCTTTCATAAGGGCTTCTTCGTGCTTCAGCCATGCTTCCCAGCGCGTCCGTACTTTTTCTTTTGGCAGGTATGTTTCGGCTAATTCAATAAATAAAGTATAATGTCCCGCTTCGCTTTCCATAAAGCGGCGGTAGAATTTACTCATATAAGGATCATTCAGTCCTTCGCTCAACCGCTTAAAACGTTCGCAGCTCCGCGCTTCGATCATTGCCATGGTTAACAATCGGTCCAGGAAGACATCATCCGGATGTCCGCCCTTTTCCTGGAATTGCAACAACGCAT
Organism: Niabella sp.; assembly: GCA_017744795.1. Taxonomy (GTDB): domain Bacteria; phylum Bacteroidota; class Bacteroidia; order Chitinophagales; family Chitinophagaceae; genus Niabella. Next base: position 2,353 of record JAGIAQ010000059.1, read on the forward strand.
TCACGTACTCGTCTTTTCTTTGACGTCCTAATTTTAATCCTCTTTTTTCCAGCTCCTGCAGTACCAGTCGAAAATGGCCCCATTCTTCTGTAACGATAGGTGCCAGCGCTTTTACCAGTTTGTCTTTATCGCTGTAACGCTGTATGATGGAGATGCAGGTTGTGGCTGCTTTTTGCTCGCAGTACGCATGATCCGTAAGGATCGCTTCCAGCGAGATCTCTGCCAGGTTCACCCACCGGGGATCTGTGGGCAGTTTCAGTCCGAGGATATTTTTAGCGTCTTGAGAAATTTCCATAGGGTGCGAAATTAATATAAATTAACTGATCGCCTGAGGCGATAGAATAGTGGTGCGAGACTTCAAGTCTAGCACAGCCCGGAGAAGACGGAAGGGCGGGAAGGCAGGATCACACATAAATCTAATAGCTGCCACAAATACACGAATGAGGCATCTATTGTCCCGCTGGTATACAAAATAAGCACGAATTGCCTGCGCCTTTGGCGCGCATTCGTGTATTCGTGGCATTAGGCAATAGTATTACTAACTTATCGTCTTGCCGTGTTCCCGGCCTGTATTTAATTATTGCGAATTAGCCAGGTCCAGCGTCCAATAGCGGCCGGAGTGGGCGGCGCCAATTTCGGAAACATACGGGCTCATAATATTTTTACAGTGTGCCGGGCTCTGTAACCAGCTTTGCATGACCTGGCTGGTGCTCTGTTGCCCCATAGCGACATTCTCCGCCATATAACTCCACCGGTAGCCGGCGGCGGTAACCCTTTTTCCCGGAGTAGTACCGTTGTGCCCTGTATGCGTAAGCTGATTGATCCGTTGCATATAAGCGCTGTGTGCGACGGCTGCATTTTCCAGTTTAGTATTCCATTGTACCGGCGGAACAGCGGGGTAGCGGACACCTCCGCAATTACATCCTTTGGCACGGATGGCATTGATCTGCCTTAACAGCGCTTTGCTGCTAAAGCCGGGTTCATTGTCATTGTCCTGGGCGCGGGAAGGGGCAGCACAGGAACTAATTAAAAGTATAAATACAATAGTAAAAAGAAAACCTGGGGTACGGGTCATGGAACGGATTTTGGATCGGTAAACCGGGGCAAACTTTATGCCAACGACGACGGAAGGTTACAGGTTCAAAGTTCAAAGTTTCAGGTTTGACGGGGGAGAATGGTAAGAAGGTCAATAGTGAATGGTTCATAGTTTATGGTTCATAGTTCATGGTTCATAGTTCATGGTAGTGGCGTTCAGCATTCAGCGTTGGGTGTTAAGATTCCGGGTTTCAGGGTTGACGTCTGTCGTTTGACGTTTGTCGGAAGGGGAATGGTGAAAAGGCAATAGCCAATGGTCATTGAGCCCAATTATCAGTATTTTTATTTTTAAGGAAACTGAAGAATCGCCTGAGGCGATAGAATAGGGGTGCGAGGCTGCAAGCCTCGCACAGCGTTGGGCGTTGGGCATTTAAAGTTTTATGTTTTCTGTAAAAAGGTGTATTTTGCTGATATTGAATATTTTATACTGGTTTAGATGTACTGAAAAACCCGTGAAACATTTAATTTGTAAATTCCTGCCATTGCGTTACCTTTGCAGCCGAAATTATTGAATAGAAACAATCGGATGACCATTTAAAAAAACAAAGATGCCAATTACAAAAGAAAGAAACGAAGCAATTTTTGCAGAATATGGTGGCAGCGCCACTAATACCGGTTCTATTGAGGGACAGGTAGCGCAGCTGACGGAGCGCATTGCGCAGATCAGCACGCACTTAAAAAGCAATAAAAAAGATTTTTCCACCCACCGTGGCCTGATGCAAATGGTTGGTAAGCGTAAAAGCCTGCTGACGTACCTGCAAAAGCACAACCTGCAGGGCTACCGTGCATTAATTGAAAAACTGGGTCTTAGAAAATAAGGTTCTCCTATCCCGATGGGTGTTGGTGAATGTTTATCCGGTTTTTGATTGCCGCAATCAATACTTCTACAATAATCTATTCCCAATGTCCGGCGGATATTGGGAATAGCTGTTTTTATACTTGCCGTTTTTTAGCTGAACAGAATTCCCGGCGCTCCAATGTGCGACGCAACCGGACCCCGTCAGGGGCATAGAAGCACTGCTGCCGGGTCCATTAATAAAAATTTCAATCTTACTTTATGTTACAACAACCTCTTAGAAAGGTATTTGATATAGGCGATGGTCGCGAAGTGACCATTGAAACCGGCCGCCTGGCCCGTCAGGCCGATGGTTCGGTAACCGTAACCATGGGCAAAAGCATTTTGCTGGCTACCGTGGTGGCGAACAAAGAGCCCAAAGAAGGGCAGAGCTTTTTTCCGCTGACGGTAGATTACCAGGAAAAATTTGCCTCTGCCGGTCGTATCCCGGGTTCCTTCTTCAAGCGTGAAGGCCGCCTGAGCGATTCAGAAGTGCTGATCTCCCGTTTGATCGACCGCGCGCTGCGTCCCCTGTTCCCCGACGATTATTTATGCGAAGTGCAGGTATTGGTAACCCTGATCAGCAGCGATCCTGAGATCCTGCCCGATGCAATGGCCTGCCTGGCTGCTTCCGCGGCGCTGGCGGTATCGGACGTGCCTATTAAAGAAATTATTAGTGAAGTGCGGGTAGGACGCGTGAACGGACAGTTCAAGATCAACCCGACCCGTTCGGAAATGGAAGAGTCTGATATCGACTTTATCATTGCCGCTACCGAGAAAAACCTGATGATGGTGGAAGGTGAAGCGCAGGAGTGCAGCGAAGACGACCTGGTGAAGGCCCTGAGCGTAGCGCATGATGCCATCCGCATCCAGATCAAAGCACAGGAAGCCCTGCGCGATCTGAAAGGTGTAACCGGAAAACGTGATTATACAAAACCTGCTCAGGATGAAGTACTTCGTGAGAAAGTATACAGTTTTGCAAAAGATAAAGTATACGAAGTATCTAAAGGAAAGCTGGCCAAACATGAGCGCAGCGATCGTTTTGAAGCCATCCAGGACGAGCTGCTGAAGAGCCTGGAAGAAGCGGCAACAGAAGAAGCGCCTTTTACAGATGCACAAAAGAAAATGGCCAAAGGATATTATCATGACCTGCAATATGATGTAGTGCGGGATATGATCCTGGATGAGCGCGTACGACTGGATGGCCGGGCGCTTACGGAGATCCGTCCGCTGGATATGGAAGTGGATGTACTGCCTTCTCCTCATGGGTCTGCATTATTCACCAGAGGTGAAACACAATCACTTACAACAGTTACACTTGGTACTGCTTTAGATGAATTGCTGATTGAATCTGCGGCAAAATCTGATTACACTAAATTCATTTTACATTATAATTTCCCTCCTTTTTCTACCGGTGAGGTAAAGCCTATGCGTGGCCCCGGCCGGCGGGAAGTAGGTCATGGTAACCTGGCGATGCGTTCCCTGAAGCAAATGATGCCAACAGGTAACGATGATTTTGGTTATACTGTACGGGTTGTGAGCGATATCCTCGAATCTAACGGATCCTCTTCTATGGCAACTGTTTGCGCCGGATCACTGGCATTGATGGATGCTGGCGTACCTGTTCCAAAACATGTGTCTGGTATTGCTATGGGGTTGATTACCAAAGAAGATAAGTTTGCTATCTTAAGTGATATTTTAGGTGATGAAGATCACCTGGGTGATATGGACTTTAAAGTTACCGGTACCCGTGATGGTATTTGCGGCGTACAAATGGATATTAAAGTAGACGGGTTGCCAATGGAAGTGATGCAGCAGGCATTAGAGCAGGCGAAAGCCGGCCGGATGCACATCCTGGACCATATGTACCAGGCGATGCCGGAAGCGCGTGTTGAGGTGAAAGCCCATGCACCACGGGTAGTGAAAATGTTCATTGAAAAAGAATTTATCGGGGCTGTGATCGGGCCAGGTGGTAAAGTGATCCAGGAAATGCAGCGCGAAACCGGTACTACTATCAATATCGAGGAAGTAAATAACCGCGGTGAGATCAGCATTTTTGGTGTAGAAAAAGCAGCGGTTGAAAAAGCGGAGAACTGGATCAAAGGCATTGTAGCCGTTCCGGTGGTAGGCGATGTTTATGACGCCGTGGTAAAAGGGATCAAAGAGTTTGGTGCTTTTGTGGAATTCCTGCCGGGTAAACAAGGCCTGGTGCACATCAGCGAGATCAGCTGGAAGCGCCTGGAGACTTTGGAAGGTGTGGTGAAGGAAGGCGATGCTATGAAGGTAAAACTGATTGGCACTGATCCTAAATCAGGCAAGTTCAAATTGTCCCGCAAGGCGTTAATTCCCCGCCCGGAGAGGAAAGAAGGCGGTGCTCCTGAGAATAATTAATCCTTACCTTTTAATTATAGAAACCTCCGCGAAAGCGGGGGGTTTTTTGTTAATAGGGCCGGTAAGGCGGTGAGATGGTAAGTTGGAAGTTGAAGAATAAAACCTTCCCGCATTTCCGGCTTATTATTGGCCCGCAGATGCCGCAGATCTTATTCGCAGATAATCGCTGATTCGTTTATTCCGCGAAGGTCAGCGGGGAATTGCACGTTTTTTTTCTCACAGATGGCACAGATTTACACCGAACGTCCGAGCTGCCAAACCTCATAAAGAGCTCTTCACTTTGCCTGCCTGGCGTTAGGCAGAATCGAGGCGCTGGTGTATTGTCGTAAAAAGAACCGGGAAATTCGTGCATTTGTGGCAGACAATACAGTTACTGGATTATTAATATTATGATAATTTAACTTTAGGTATAAAGAAATAGCCGTACCTTAAGTTCCTAATTTTTAAAAATCCTAACTATGTTTGACGAAATCTTAAACGCTGTAAAAAGCCAGCTTGCAGATCATCCCGACATTGCAGGCAATGTTACCCCCGAACAGGCAGACGCCATTCACAATGAAATTGCTAATCATATCAACGACACAGCAGCGGCTGCTGATCAGTCGTCGGGTGGAGGCATTCTGGATACCCTGAAAAATGCAATTGGCGGTGGTGGCACCGTTACCAGCGCCATTGAAGGCGGCCTGATCAATTCATTGACCACTAAATTTGGTCTGCCACCTGCTGTTACCGGCGCTATTTCAGCTGCCTTACCCGGGTTATTGCAAAAATTCGCGAATCGCGGAGAGCAACCGCAATAGGGTTCAGTAAATTTAACTCAGCATGCAAAGGGCGCGTAGCAGCAATACGTGCCCTTTTTATTTTTATACCGGTTGGCTGGCTAAATGCTGAACGCGAAACGCTGAATGCATAATGCTTAATGCAAAACGCTAAATGCGCAGATTTTGTTATTTGATACAACTTCATCTATCGCAACCGAACCGACGGTTGCACCGCCGGCTATTAACAGGAAACCCCTTCAGGGTTTCTCTATGCTTAACGAAATGACTCTGAGTTATTAGTATAAAATATCCAGGAACCATAGGTTCAGATGCTTTTTGCCTCAATCAAAAAAAATCAAAAAAGGAACGAACACTGAATGTTCCTGGACTAATGTCCTTTTACATTTCTTATTCAATATTTCTTATTCTACATTTTACTTTGGGAATCCGCCGCTTCGGGAAACGACATTGATTCAACATTCACCTTCCGCCAAACGTCAAACAATAAGCCCGAAACCAGTAAATTCTTAGCCCCTGCATCAAATCCGTTTCCGTTCTTCCTGGTCGCTATTGGTATGTTCAACAGCTTTCAGGTCTTTTTTGCCAAATTTAAAAATGAGCGTGAGGGAATAATTGCGATTGAGTTGAAGGGTGGCGTATCGCTGCTGCACATTGTTCACCATATTGGTGTAGGAAGGTGCACTGGTTCCAAATACATCCTGCACGTTAGCGTTGAGGGTTAGTTTGTCTTTAACCAGTACGGCGTTAAAACCCAGGTCCAGGTTCCAGTAAGGGTCTGATCTGTTCACCAAACTAACTTCCGGGAACTGGTACCAGAAATTTACCGCAGCGGCCAGTGTTTTGGCAGTATTAAAATACAAGGTATTGCTGTTGGAAAGGTAAGCGCCCCAACCTTTGCGATCTGCTACATAGGGAAGTTTGGATCGTCCGTCTGTATAATAAACATTCAGCAGGGTAGTGCTTTCCCACCAGCGGAAGGTTGAAAAGGTATAGGTTTCGGATAATCCTATCCGGAAACTGTTTACAAAGTTTTTTGGGGTGCGCAATACAAAATTGGTGTCTGCCCGTGCAATGGTGATGTCATCAAACCCGTTATTGGTAAGGGCTACAAACAAGGCACTGGTCAGTTTGTTTTTATAAATATGCTGCAACTGGAAATTGCTGTTGTATTCCGGTTGCAGGAAGGGGTTGCCCTCATAGTAACTGTAAGCTGTTAATATCGATTTATAGGGATTCAGGTTCCAGAACGTGGGGCGGCGCACTCTTTTATTATAAGTGAAGGAAAACAAATTGGCGCTATTCATTTTATAACTGATCCCCGCATTGGGAAACAGCTTAAAGTAATTGTTGTTGTTCCGTTGCCCTGAAAGAAAGGAATAGCCGTTGGTTTGGGTTAGTTCCCCGCGTACCCCGGCCTCCCAGGACCAATTGCCCGATTCCCGGTTCGCGTTTACATAAAGGGCCTGACTATTTTCAGTGTACTTATATTCATTACTTAGGTCCTTGTCGTACGTGAGTCCGGGGCTGCCGACGCGGTAATACCGGAGATCATCATACATATCTATGAAATTTGCCTTGCCGCCAAACTGCAGCCGGGCAAAGGAAAGCGGCAATTCTATATCTGCTTTTACCGCATAGATATTTATATTTTGCGTAGTGGCGTTGGTATAACGTGCGGTTGAGGGGGGAATGGGCTGCCCGTCCGGCAGAAAGCTTCTGGCGGTAACGTTGGACGTATCCGTACGATAAAAGGTAAGATAACTGCCGTCCAGTGAAAAGGTTTTACCGCTGGTATCCAGTTTGGTTTTGTAATATAAGTTATAAGATTGTGTTCTGGCAACCGGAAAATAATCGGCATAAGTGGTGAGCACAGAGTCTGTAAGGCCGCTGCCGTTGTAATTGGCGTTGCGCACATAATCGGCGCCGCCTTCAAAATATCTCGAAAAGCCCACGTTAAATCCAATAGTTGATTTGGGCGAAAGCTGGTAATCGGCCCCGGCATTGACCGCCAGGTTTTGCTGTTTGTAATCGCCGGTATCGCTCATGATCCAGGTGCGGTTTGGATAATATTCTTCCCAGCGAAAACCATATTTATGCCGGATGCGGAAAATATTAGCATTAGCATAAAGCTGCCATTTACCCGAGTTGTAGTTGATGTTGCCGGTGGCATCCATGCCGGGATAATGCTGGTATTGTTTGTATCCGGTCTGCAGGCTGCCGCTGTATCCCTGTTGGGTGTCGCGTTTGGTGATAATATTGATGAGTCCTGCATTTCCAGAAGCATCATAAGCAGCAGAGGGATTGGTAATGATTTCGATTTTTGAGACAGTGGCCGCGGGTATCGATCTTAAATACCTTAAAAGCTCTTTTTGCGATAGCTGCAACAGCCGCCCGTCCTGCATTATCTGGACAGCGCCCTTTCCCGGAATAGAAACCTCGTCGTTGCTGATGCGAACGCCGGGGATCTTTTCCAATGCTTCCGCGATATTACTGCCCACAACGGTAAGGTTATCCGCAATATTCACAATTGTTTTGTTGGGTTTTACCTGAACGAGTTTAGTGCGACCGCTCACCGTAACATTGTTCAGCACGGTGTTATTACGCGGCAACACTATGCGGATCGTGGTGTCGTTTTTAAGTTCAAGAACAAGCTTTGTTTCCTCATGATTCACGGCCGATATCGTCAGGTGATATTTTGCTCCGACCTGGAGCGATGGAATTAAGAATTTTCCGGATGGATCTGTGATCACCGATTTTGAATCCGCCCGGGACCCCAACCAGGTTATAGAGGCAGCGGGAACAGGTGTGCCGCCATCATCCTGCACTTGTCCGCGGATGGAGATTTGAGCCTGGGATAGTGTATTCCATAACAGCAATACGGTTAGGTAGAAGATCTTTCGCATCCGCCAAAAATAACGAAACGCTGTTAATGAAAGGATTACAGTTGTTCGTATAAACCTTATGCTTTTTCCGCATAGCGGCGGTCAAAAATGAAATAGATCAGTATGTTGATTACTACTAATATGAAACAGCCAATACAAAATAACGGCCATCCGCCTTTGTTCCACAAAACCAGGCCTACGGCGGATCCGGTGGCTGCACCCACAAAGCTAACCGACATAAAGATCGTGTTCAGGCGGTTGCGCGCTTCGGGGACCAGCGCGTAAATTCGGGTCTGATTGGTGATGTGAATGGCCTGTTGGGCCACATCAATCAATAAGATCCCGGCAATAAACAGGAATAAATTGGAGCCCCAAAAATAAAAAAGGGCCAGACTGATCAATTCTACAATGGAGCCAATCAAAAGATTTTTTCGGGGATTGCTTTTGTCGCTAAACCGGCCCACTAACGGAGCCGCCATAGCACCCGCAGCGCCCGCTATTCCAAACAAGCCGATCTGTAATGCCTGAAAATGATAGACCGGGCTGGCCAGATAGAGCACCATTACCGTCCAGAAACCGGTGATCACTGCAAAGGCGATAAAATTTATCGTTGCAGCTTCTCTTAATGCGGGTTGCGAGCGGATATACCCAAACATTGACCGGATCAGCATTTTGTAATTACCGCTGAAACGGGGCTTGCTTGTGGGAAAACGGGCCGCCATAATCAGCATCAGTGTTACACAAATGCCGGCAGCAATAAATAACATCGCCCGCCAGCCCAGCCACTGGCCGATGGCGCCGCTTAATGCGCGGGATGCCAGGATGCCCACCAATAACCCGCCCATGATGGTGCCGATATTTTTTCCGCGCTCATGATCTCCGCTCAGGTTGGCGGCCAGGGGCAGGATCAGTTGCGGAACAATAGAGCAGGCGCCGATCAGGAAGCAAGCCACCTGCAACAACCAGAAGTGCCGGGATGTAGCGGCTAACAGCAAGGCGCAAACGGAAGCAAGGGTGGTAACTAATATTTGTTTGCGGCGCTCCAGCATATCGCCCAATGGTACCAGCAAAAACAATCCCGCGGCATAACCGGCCTGTGTCAGGTAGTTTATTTTCCCGGCTGTTGCTTCTGAAATATTAAATTCTTTGGCGATCAAAATAATCAGCGGCTGGCAATAATAAATATTGGCCACGATAAGCCCTGTGCAGATGGTCATTAGTAAAACATCCGGTTTGCTTAAGTGAGGCTCCCGCTTATTCATAAGTTGGTAAAGATAAGATAGCTGTTGTAGAAGCGTGCGCACCCGTTTTTGAGAATGTGATATTGTGTGGGTACTAAAAAAAAATTGGCCCGCATCATGATAGCGACTGGTAGCAAATCATCAAGATAAGCCTGAAGGGCTTTAATTTGAATAACCGTGAGCGAAGCTCGCGGTAAAAATGCCGAAAATGTTGTTGAACCCTTTCGGGGTTCAATATCAAAACGGTTGCAATTTGACCACCGGTTGCACCGATGGCTATTCAAATTGTTCCCCTTCGGGGATGATCGTGACTTGACGCACATGGCCGATGGCGCGGCGCAAATGAGCTCAGTTCTTTTTTTGCAGCAGTCTGCTTCCGATTTATCGGAATACGGGAAACCTATTGTCCGAATGGTTTTTGATCACTGCAACTGATATTATCACCGGGCGACACTTTGAAATAATTGCAGAAGTATTTGTAATATTCGTAACGATAGGTGGTCTTTTGCAAGGTGGTTCCCTTGCCGCATTCAACACCCCCGTTAATAATATTGACGGTAGCGCCGAAGCCGGGCTGTATATTTTTGGAGCTATCAATTGCGTTAGGTTGCCACTTATCCACCATGATGTCATGGCAGGAAGGTTTGGGTCGTTGTGGTGTCATCCAGAACCACAGCGCGGATGCAAAAGACAAAACGGGATCGGTTGCTAATAATTCCGGGTGCAGCAGCAATGTGTCTTTGCTGCCAAACCAGGCTTCGCTAAATTGGCCATAGTTATAATTCCAGCTCAGTTGTTTGGGGCCGCGGCCAAAATAGGCCTTACCCGGCACCGGCATATAATTCTTTTTGGAAGTGTCTGCATAATTATTCAGCATGCCCTGCTGCGATTGCTCCTGCAAAAAATAAAGCCCCCATTTAAAATAGCCGCCCGGTGCTTCGGCCCAGCCACCGCTGGTTTCCTGTGCCATATTGGCCAGGAAGGCCGCCAGCTCTCTTTTCTGCGTTGTTATATCGCCTTCGGAAAGAAATTGTGGAAATGCGGTTGCCGCGGTGGCAAAAGCTTTGAAGGAATAAAAATCAGGATCGTGATTTATGGAATCTTTTAGCTTGAGCCCATACCGGTTGGGGAATAAATCATTCCATTGTGCGGCCGTTAAATACTTGAGAAGCTTTGGATGTGAGTGCTTGCCCGCTAAAGATTGTTTGAGCGGTAATGTATCTGCCCGTTGCGGATTATTTTGTCCATAGCTAAACAGCCCGGCAAAAAGAAAAAGGCACAATAAATATTTCATCTGAGTAGCATTGCCATTTTAAAATCAATAATGATTGGCAAGGTACTGTTTTTATGGGCAATCAAATCTGCGGAGAGAGGCCCGCAGATTACGCGGATCAAATGCAAAAAACTATATCAGCGTAAATCAGCGAAAAAGATCAGCGGGAAAAACCGTCCGCAGATTAACGCAGATTTGGTGTACGCATCTAAAAATTCCATCCGGCTTTTAATCCAAAGAAGCTTTTAGTGCCGTCTTTCATCCAGGCTTCATATTTTGCCTGGAAGTCGAACCCAAGGATTTTTAATCCTACGCCGGGAGACAATATAAAGGCAGAGCCGCTGTAGTTTTTTCCACTTAAAGCTGCCGTTCCTGATTCCAGTTTCAAATACAGCAGCGGAATAGGACGGTATTTGATGCCCACCCTTATAGGCACGGCTTTCAGATCAGGCACTTTATATTGGTTGCCGGTGGTTGGGTCAGTAACATCTTTTCCCCTAAAATACATATAACCGATAGAGCCGGTTGCTGCCCAGCTTTTTATAAGCCGGATATCCGCCTGGGCGCCCAGACCGCCTCCTAATTTGAAGTTTTTCTGAAAATCGCCGGTAGGAAATGCAATTTCTCCGTAGGGGCCAATACTAAAGCCTTTCAACTGTGCTGAAGCGCGTTGCGAAATACTTAGACAAAATAAAGCGACAATTAATAGAAAAAATTTATTCATAGTCTGAGGGTTTTAAAATTAAATACGTTCTTCTAACAGCAATTATCGGGCCTGATAGCCTGAATCAGGTATTTTCAGGTGATTGGCCCCGGTTTATTTTTGAAAAATTCTTTAACCACAAAATAAGCCATATGCAAATCTGCAAATTAAGTTTGCTGCTCTTAACCGCAGCCGTTTTGGTAGTTAGTTGTAAAAAAGGAGATCCCGGCCCCCAGGGTGCTGCCGGAGCGCAGGGGCCTGCAGGTGCTCAAGGTCCCGCTGGTGCACAGGGTCCGGCCGGAACAGCGAACGTACAGTACTCGGATTGGTTTACGCCCACTGTTTACACTGTAACTACTCGTTTGGGGATAATTAATCTCGATTTTAATCAGGCGGCGGCGGGCATTACACAGGATATCCTGGATAAGGGAACGGTATTGGTCTATGGAAAACTGAATGGTTATACTGCTACTTTGTGGCCTACAAATCAAGCTTCAGTGCTGCCCATCCATATCTATTACCAGATTGGTACCGCTACTAACATCGATACCTGGTCGGCGGATGCGACGGTAGGAAATCTGCGGATCAACCTGGTTAGTAGTATGAATGCGTACGCTAATGATCTGGCCATTAATCATGCTCATACGTTTCGCTATGTAATCATTCCCGGAGCGGTAAAAGTATCGCTGGCGAACACGAACCTTAATAGTCTTAGCTATGGGGCATTGTGTAATACGTTAAGTATCCCTCAATAATACCACATAGATCCCCCGCGGATTTCGCAGATTTTCGCAGAAGAAGGAAGTGTGATCTGCGCCTCGCCATCGGCGAGGATCTGCGTGATCTGCGGGTCAAAAAATATTCTTTACCCCCTTTCAATGTTGTTGCTTAATTGTTTGCTTTTTGTTTCGCGCTAACTTGCCGGTCGGTAATAGTGCAATTGCAACAAAATAAAAGCGCCAATGTATTTTAAAATTACATTGGCGCTTTTATAGTGAATCGGGATTGACATTGTCTCTGTCCGGTCAGTGAGGACACCGACCGGGGCCGGGACACCAGGCCATGGTCGGTGTCTTCACAAACCAATTAAGCAATTACTGTTAAAGACTTTTCAGACTTTCTTCGATCGCTTTTATCTTTTCCTCCGCATCTGCTTTCTTCCTTCTTTCAATATCTACCACTTCCGGCTTTGCATTTTGCACAAAACGTTCGTTGCCGAGTTTCTTTTCAACAGAAACCAGGAAGCCTTGTAAATATTGCAGGTCTTTTTCCAGTTGTTCTTTCTGGATGCTGGTATCCAGTTCGGTAGCGGGCTGAATAAACAGTTTGTCTTTGCCCACCATCACGTTAATACATTTATCAACCGCTTCTTCTGTAATACTTATGGCGTCTACATTTGCCTGCCGTTGTAAAATGGAGGCCAGGTTATTATAGATCTGCGGTTGTGCAGTTTGTACAAACAGCGTAACCGCTTCTTTCGGTTTAATATTGTTTTTTACCCGTGCGTCCCGGATCGTCGTGATCGTTTGTTTTAATAAATCACCCTGCGCTAAGATCGCATCATCTGCGGGTTCTGCAGCGGCGTATTGTTTTACAGACAGATCATCTTTTTGTTCACGCAGCAAATGATAAATTTCTTCCGTAATAAACGGCATGTACGGATGCAATAATTGCAGCAGTTCTTCAAAGAAACCGATCGTAGCCAGCAGCTTTGCCTGGCTGGTAGGCGCGCCAAAGGCGGGTTTCTGCCACTCGAGGTACCAGGAACAGAAATCATCCCATATCAGTGAGTACAGGGTTTTTAATCCTTCGCTGAGGCGAAATTCTTTAAACAGGCTTTCCATTTCTGCTTTTGCCTGCGCAATCCGATGTTGCATCCATGCGGAGGCTGCATCGGGTTCAATGCCTGTTGCTTCGCTGATGCCATTCGGATTGGTTTGCCACATGCGGATCAGCTTTAACGCGTTCCACATTTTGTTGTTGAAATTACGACCCTGCTCCAATGAGCTTTCATCAAAGAGCAGGTCGTTGCCCGCGGGCGCGGCAATCATGATGCCAAAGCGCACGGCGTCCGCACCATACATATCAATCAGGTTCAGCAGATCAGGAGAGTTGCCCAACGACTTACTCATTTTGCGACCGAGCTTATCGCGTACCATACCGGTGAAGTATACATCCTTAAACGGAATTTCTTTTTCATATTCAAGTCCGGCCATTACCATGCGCGCCACCCAGAAGAAAATAATATCCTGCCCGGTTACCAGGACAGAAGTAGGGTAGTAGTAGTTAATATCGGCATTGCCAGGATTGGTGATGCCATGAAATACTTCGCTGGGCCATAGCCAGGAAGAAAACCAGGTATCGAGCACGTCGTTATCCTGCTTAAGATCGTCAATAGTGAATGGTAAGTGGTCAATACCGTTCGCGGGTTCCCTATTCACCTTTGACCATTGACTAAATGCCTCTTCTTTGTTCTCTGCCACCACAAAGGTTCCATCGGGCGCGTACCATGCCGGTATCTGCTGGCCCCACCAGAGCTGGCGACTGATGCACCAATCTTTTACATTCTCCAGCCAGTATTTATAAGTAGCCAGGAAACGGTCGCCGGGATGAATTTTTATATCGCCGTCAACCACTGCCTTTAAAGCAGGTTCGGCCAATGGTTTCATTTTTACAAACCACTGAGTAGAGATGCGGGGTTCTACTACGGCATTGCTGCGTTGCGAGAAACCGTTCTTGTTAATGATGTCCTCTGTTTTAACCAGATTGCCTGCTTTTTCCAGATCGATAACGATCTTTTTCCGCACATCAAAACGATCTTCCCCAACATACAATTGCGCGGCAGCGCTTAAGGTACCGTCTTCGTTTAAGGTATCAATTACTTCCAGGTTGTGTTTTAGTCCCAGGTTATAGTCATTGATATCATGCGCCGGTGTGATCTTCAAAGCACCGGTACCAAATTCCATATCCACGTATTCATCGAAAATGATAGGGATACGGCGATTGATCAATGGCACAAAAGCATACGCACCCTTTAAATGTTGGTAGCGCTCATCATTAGGATTTACGCAGATGGCGGTATCGCCCAAAATTGTTTCCGGGCGGGTAGTGGCAATGGTAATGAAACCATCCTGCCCGTCCAGCTTGTATTGTACATAATACAATTTGCTCTGTACTTCACGGTATTCTACTTCCTCATCGCTTAATGCTGTTTTAGCCGCGGGATCCCAGTTGATCATCCGCGCCCCGCGATAGATCAATCCTTTATTATATAAATCTATAAAAACCTTTATAACCGCCTTGTAGTAATGATCATCCATAGTGAAGTTCACCCGGTTCCAGTCTACGCTACAGCCAAGCCGCTCGATTTGGTTGTAAATGATACCCCCATATTTTTCTTTCCATTCAAAAGCATATTTCAAAAATTCTTCGCGGGTCAGCGCGTTTTTGTCGATGCCCTTCTCCTTCAGCATCTGCACCACTTTTGCTTCGGTGGCAATGGACGCGTGGTCGCTGCCCGGAACCCAACAGGCGTTGTACCCGCTCATGCGCGCCCGGCGCACCAGGATGTCCTGTACGGTTTCGTTCAGCGTATGACCCATATGCAATACACCCGTAACATTGGGAGGGGGGATGACCACCGTAAAGGCCGGGCGTTCATCCGGGGTACTGTTAAAATAACCTTTTTCCTTCCAATGGTCCGTCCACCGGGTCTCAATTGCTGCGGGTTCAAAATTTTTCGTCAATTCCATAGGGGTGCAAAATTACTGCATTTTGGGGATTTAAATGTAGTTGATGAAGGTGGTTTTGGCCGGTGTGAGAGCGTTTTTTGCCGTAAAATGGTTGAGTAGCGAGAAACGTGAGAAGTGAATGGTGAAAGGTGAAGAGTGAAGGGAGCGTTCCGTACAAGAGGAATGATGCCACGAATGCACAAATCATTTCGTGGGATCAGGGAAATATTCGTGTTATTTTTTACTACGTACCCTTAAGAATACTCGATACAGTCGCAATACCTTTACAGTTATAGTAACTCATTCGTTTAATACTATTCGTGCATTCGTGGCATTTTTTTCCCAACTCTAAAACGCAATATGCCCCCTCAATGCAAACGCATGCACCGGCCCCCGGTCTTTATTATAGCCGGGATGGTTTACAAACTGGTAGTCGAAGGTTACCCATAAGAACTTTGTAAACTGGGCACTATAATAGGTTTCAATAATTCCTTCCGATCCGTAATTCAGGTTTCCATCGCCAATGATAAAACCATATCCGCCCGCTTTCAGGAAATCACGATGCGGCTTCGAAATACCATTCAGCGCACCGGAGAGACCCCAGATATCACCGCTGCGTTTCCAGCGAACCCCGCTTGCGGACAATCCAGCTGTTACGGTGCGATCGATTTCTGTAAAGGCCCAGGAAGCATCTTTGCCATCGTTCCAGCCAATGCGACTAAACACCCCAACGCCGTTTGCTACTTCCTGCGCAATGTTCAAACCGATGCCAAGCTTTTTACCGCCATAGGCGTAATGTTCCTGCTTTCCACGGATCACGTTCAATAAGGCGGTATCGCCGGTTTGCAGGGCTTTTAATCCGTCTGCATAAGAAGGCGCTTGGGAAAAAGTGTTGCTTATGGTTAAGGCAGTATTTCCCGGGTGACCGTTGATCGAATGCTTATGTTCAAATTCCACCGTTTCAGAATGCGCTTTGGTGATCTTATATTCCATTAAATGGAAATTGGCAATACGCGGAACAGCTACGGTAGAGGCCCGGATGGCCCATTTGGGCTTGATCAGTTCCACTACAACACCTTCCGTATAGCCCCTGGTATTGGCGGGATAATCCCACGCGCCGTTGGCCCAAACCGACCAGTTGAGGAATTGGGTGCGGGGATCTTTGCTGTAGGCGTTATCGTCATAAAAATCAGAAATGGCAAACTTACCAGCACTAATCGTGATCCGGCTGGTGGGCACCAATTCCGTTACCTGGTTCACATCATCCTGTACGCGTTCGTAGGTGGTATTCCCAATGGGGATATGCTGTTGCAGGTAAGCCCGCGCAATAAAAACAGTAGGCGCCACTTCCCCCACACGATAGGTTTCGCCATTAAGGGCGCCCGCCACACCTTGCGCAAAGCTGAGGCCTTTACCCCCGGATACTTCGGGGTTTACATAAACAGAAGCACCTTTCCAGAGTTTTCTGCCCAGGAACAAAGTAGCCGTCAGGCTTGTTGCTGCTGGTTCTGCAGAGTCTGCCAATGAGTTTTCACCGCTGTATAAGGCTTTGAACCCGGAGTGCTTCTGGGCAATAATGGTGGACTGAAAATGCGCCGTCCATTTGGAAACTTTTTTTTCCTCCTGTGCCTTTAATCCCTGGCTGAACAAGGACAATACCATTCCCAATACTAATAATTTTTGTTTCAGGCTCATGATAAGGTATTATGGTAGTAGTTTTCAAATTTTAAACCGTGCAAAAGTAGGGTGATTCTGTCGGGGAACACCAGATGCTGGTTTATATTTTCTTTAAATTAGACCGATCAGAAAATGTAGTTCGAACGATCAATGAAATCGGTATCCCAATATTAATTTGAAGATGCTTTTGTCCGTACTTTGGGTGAGGCCCCACCCATAACCGAAGTTTACTTCCCAATCGGGCGACCATTCCAGGTCAACCGCTGCAAATAGTTGCTGCCCCTGCTGCTGATAAGGAAAGAAATGATTCAGCGGTCCCAGGGAGCCATAGTATTCGACGCCGCCTGCTATGATCTTAGTGAAGTTGTAGCTGCCTTTGAAATTAGGAGAGAAGATATACCCCTGGTTTTTATTAAGTCCATGCAGGGATTTATCAAAAGTGGGATTCAATGCCAGGTAAAATTTGTTCAGCTGTTTGTCCACAATGGGCCGGATCTCCAATGTCCAGTCGTCGGGGTCAAACTTCGGACTTTGATATCCCACTTCCATCGACAAACTGGCGCCCACCGGCCAGTGCCATTTAGTAGGGGCCATCACCCTTGGGCGAATGTGGCTACCCACATAAGCCGTTCTGCCTGCATCTCCTATAGAATTAAAAAAGTAAAACCCTGTTTCAAACCAATCCGTCCAGCCATGCGTGATCTCGACGGTTTCATGTAATAAATGATGAGTGGGGTACACGCCATCGATCGTATTTTTTTCGCCATTGAATACAAAGTTGCTGTGCAGCTCCACCATCGTGCTGCCTTTAGCCATAGTGGGCGATGCATACACCTGTATTTCATAATTATCCTGCGCCATAAGGCTGACTGTAATCAACAGGAATACACACAGTATACTGATTCTTTGTTTATGGCTCATGGCGCGTTCTAATGGGTAATGCCGCAAATATAAGTTATACGAAAATGAATAATAAACTAGATCGGTATTACAGCCACTGATGAAACTTTTTAATATACCAGTTTTTAACCAATTGCGTCAGCAGACAATAACAGGTAAGGATGATGATCAGCCAGGGGAAATACTGCCAGGGCAGCGGCTGCATTTTTAATCCGGCTGCAAAAGGCGTAAAAGGAAGCGCGATACCGATCAGCATAATTAACGAGGTCAATGCCACCACAGGAGCCGATGCCCAGCTTTGAATAAACGGAATTTTGCGGGTCCGGATCATGTGCACGATCAGGGTTTGTGATAACAGCCCCTCGATAAACCATCCGCTTTGGAACAGGGATTGATGCTCCGGGGTATTGGCTTTAAACAAAAAGAACATCAGCGCAAAAGTGGCATAGTCAAAGATGGAACTGATAGGGCCAATGAAAATCATGAATCGCTGAATGCCCGAAGCATCCCATTTCTTGGGTTTTAACAGGAAGTCTTCATCCATCCGGTCCCAGGGAATGGATACCTGGGAAATATCGTACAACAAGTTCTGCACCAGTATCTGCACCGGCAGCATCGGCAGGAAGGGGAGGAAGGCACTGGCGCCCAGCATGCTGAACATGTTGCCAAAATTGCTGCTGGCAGTCATCTTGATGTATTTGATGATGTTGCCAAATGTGCGTCGGCCATAAATAACCCCTTTGCGCAATACCATTAAATCTTTTTCAAGTAAAATAATATCGGCGCTTTCCTTTGCAATATCTACCGCCGTGTCTACGCTGATGCCCACGTCGGCTTCGCGCAGTGCTGCCGCATCATTAATGCCATCGCCCATAAACCCCACCGTATGACCTTTTTCTTTCAGGATCTTCACGATCCTTGATTTTTGAACCGGGCTCAGTTTGGCAAGAATGGAGATGTCATGCACCTGCTCCCACAATTCGGCATCCGACATTTTTTCTATCTCCGGCCCCAATAAAATTTTATTTACATCGATGCCGACATCCTTACAGATCTTTTGAGTTACCACTTCATTATCGCCGGTAAGCACTTTTACCTGTACACCTAATTTTTGCAAGGCCTCGATAGATGCTTTTGCAGAAGGCTTTGCCGGGTCCAGGAAACCGATAAAACCGGTCATGATCATGTTCTTTTCATCCTCTACCGAATAGGTAAGCGCCCGGTCATCAAATTCACGAATAGCCACGATCAGCACCCGCAATCCTTCTTCATTCAACCGCCGGGAGGTAGCCAGGATGCGTTGTTTACTGTCTTCATCCATAGGAATGATGGTATCACTTTCAATATGCAGCTCCCGGTCATCACCCGGGTCGAAAGCAGAACTGCACAGGTTGATCATTTCCTCCACTGCTCCCTTGCATATTAAAAGATGGCGGCCACTTTTTTGTTTCAGGATCACGGACATGCGCCGGCGCTGGAAGTCGAAGGGGATCTCGTCTACCTTTACAAAGTGATCTTCCACTTTCAGGTAATCGTGCAGTTCCACGTGTTCCAGTATGGCAATGTCCAGCAAATTCTTTAATCCCGTCTGGTGAAAACTGTTCAGATACGCCCATTTCAGCACCTCGTCATCCTCATCACCATTGATGTTCAGGTGGCGTTCCAGTACGATCTTATCCAGGGTAAGCGTTCCGGTTTTATCGGTACAGAACACATCCATTGCCCCAATATTCTGGATGGCATTCAGGCGTTTTACGATCACTTTGCGCTTACTCATATTTACGGCACCCTTAGCCAGGTTGGCCGTAACGATCATGGGCAGCATTTCCGGCGTTAAGCCCACGGCCACGGCAATCGCAAACAGCAGGGCTTCCATCCAATCGCCTTTTACCAGTCCGTTAATGATAAAAATTAACGGTACCATCACCAGCATAAAACGGATCAGCAGGTAGCTTACTTTGTTAACCCCCTTATCAAAGCTGGTTTCTGCACGGGTGCCAACGATGGTGCGACTAAGAGAACCAAAATACGTCTGGTCACCGGTGGTAACCACCACAGCCGTAGCCGTGCCGCTTACCACGTTAGTGCCCATAAAGCAAATATTATCCAGCTCCAATGGCGATTTTTCAACAGCCGTTCGTACCGGCAGCGCTCTTTTTTCTACCGGTAACGATTCGCCGGTAAGCATGGCCTGGCTTACGAAAAGGTCCTTGGAATGCAGGAGGCGACAATCAGCAGGGATCATGTCCCCGGCCGAAAGCAGGATCAGGTCTCCCGGCACCAGTTCCTTAATATCTATTTCTTTTTTTACACTTGCATCCTCTTCTGTTTTTCGTAAAACGGTAGCAGTGGTTTTCACCATGTTTTTCAGCTGTTCTGCTGCACGGTTGCTGCGGTACTCCTGGAAAAAGCGGATGAGTGAACTAACAAGCACCATGATGCCCACCATGATCACGGTCTTGTAATCTTTTTCTCCCGGTGCCGCCATCCACACATCCATAATAAAGGAGATGAGGGCAATAATGATCAGGATCGCAATAAACGGATTTACAAATGCCATCAGCAATTGTTTGTACCAGGAAGCTGTTTTTTCATGATGCACTTCGTTGGCTCCAAATTGCAGCAGCCGTTCTTCTGCCTGTTCATCGGTAAGACCCTTTTGACTGCTATCCAACTGGGACAGAAATAGTGCCTCATCTGCACCGGAAACCTGTTGCAGTTTTGCGGCGGACGCAGCATCATTCCCCTGGGTAATCCTGCTGAACCCTGCTGCCACCTGCTTTTTTATATTGATGCTTATTGCTTTCATTGATACGGAGTTTATTGATGGTTACTGCTTTTTGGAGTATCTCTTTTTTATGTAAAGCCACAGGATAAACAAAAAAAGAATGATCAAAAACCCAGCGACTGCATAACCGCCGGGCGACTCATGATGTAATAAAATTTTTTGTTGGTTCATCAACAGATCTGTCAGGTAAATGACCATTGCCAGTACTGCTGTTACAAAGAACCAGTTGCTGCTATTCTTCATTGGGATACTATTGGGTTTGGCTAAAACAACAGATGCTTCCCATGACGGCCAATAAGCCGGTATTGGTTCTTGATCCGGTTTTTTTCTGCTTTAACCGTCGCCGATTTAAAAATGCGGGTAGTTTCAGGAAGCGCAAGCCCTGTACCGGCGGTTAAAAGATGCTGGTAGATGGATTTGCTGGAAGCTTGTTTTTTGAAAAAGAAAATGAATTTGAACATAATACTTCAGTTTGTTCCTCTCTTTAAGAGAAGGCCCTGAAGCCATCCGTAATAAAGAGTGGAGGTTAATAAAAAGGTTTACCGACCGGATGTGTGTCCATTTTTGTTTTTATTGATTAATAAAAGCGCATTTTCTTTGAATGCGAGGCAAAGGTACTACCCGCTTTTCATATTAATGATTAAAAAGCTCTTAGAATGTTATTAGAAAATTATTAGAGTCGGCAGTGGTCAGTTATCAGTTTTTAGTATATGGTCAACTCAATGCAGCAGTTAGCATCAAGTGTTCAAATAGTAAATAAAAGTGCTTCGATAATCGAAAACTAAAGACTGATAGCTGAAATCTGATAACTGAAAACTCTGCTCTCACACCACATGCCGCAACTCAATCGTAAAAACCGTGCCTTTCCCCACTTCTGAAGACACATTAATGGAACCATGATGCAACTCAATAATACGCCGCACCAGGGCCAGGCCAATCCCACTGCCGCCCACAAAAGCCTTATTTTTCCCCCGGTAAAACGGAGTAAAAATATTCCCGATATCTTCTTCCGGAATCCCAATGCCATTGTCAGCGAAGCGTAATAGCAGCAGCTCCGGGGTATAAGAAATGCTCACGCTGCTTTGCCCATCCCCAGAAAATTTACACCCGTTCTCCATAAGGTTAATAAAAGCCGTTTTCAGCAGGTATTCATTACCCTGTACCGATATGAAATCATCGTTCTCAATTTCCTTATCAAAAGTAATGCTGATCTTATGTTGAGGCTGATTATGCAGCACTTCATTCCGCGCATCCAACAATACTTCATCCAGCCGCAGTTCTTTAAACGCAATCTCGGTCTGGTCATAATTCGCCTTGGCAAAATCCAGCAGACTGTTGGAAAGGCGAATCAGCTTTTGCACATCCGTTATCAGGTGCTTATTGGTTTGCTGGTACTCAGTCACCGAACGCTCTTTCATAGCCGTTAACTGCAATTCCGCCAGCATAGCGGTAAGCGGCGTTCTTAGTTCGTGGGAAATATTAGAAACAAAATGCTTTTGCGCATCAAAAGAGCTTTCCAGCCGGTTCAGCGTTTCGTTAAACGTAATAGCCAGGGCCGCCATTTCATCCTTCCGGTTGCCCTCGTCCAGCCTCAGGTCAAGATTAGTAGCCGTAATCTTTTTCACCTTATCCACAATAGCAGACACCGGACGTAAAGATTGCCGCGCCAAAAACCGACCCACAAAAAAAGTAATCGCGATGGCGATAAAAAAAGTAACGATTAGCGTGTTGCGTAAGGAGCGCAGCTTGGTATAACCATATTCATCAATAGCCGCCGCGGTAATAGCATAGTGCTTTTCATTGTGCGTATACAAAAAACCTTCCACCTGCATTTTGCCCTGGTAAAACTGAAGTTCTTTTAAGGCAACAATACTATCAATCATCGGCCGCGTTTCCTTCACCTTATCAATATCCACCGCATCATGGTATAGTAAATGAAAAGCCGTATCATAAATAGCCACTTCCTCCTGGAACAAAAAAGTAGGTGTTTTTTTATAAATAAGCTGCAGCACATCCGGCTCTATTTTCGAATCAAAAAGCAGGTTCGCCTTCATAGTAGCCTGCTGTTTCAGCCGCTTAAAATATTCATCCTTCCGGATCTTTGCCGAAGAAAAATAGATCATCAGCGCAAAAGCCGAAAGCACTGCCGCCACCAGCAGGGTAAACAACAGCGTCAACCTGTTTTTTATTTGCATCGTCAGCCCTTTTTAAGAATAAAACCCATGCCCGGTTTAGTATGAATCAACTTCACCGGAAAATCCTTTTCAATCTTTTTTCTCAGGTAGTTTATGTACACATCAATAAAATTGGTGCCCGTATCAAACGTCGTATCCCAAACTTTTTCCGCTATTTCAGCGCGACTCAAAACACGCTCCGGGTTTTGCAGCATATATTCCAGCAGCTTTAGTTCCTTTGGTGTAAGGTCTATTTCCCGGTTGGCTCTTTTCACAATTTTGGTATGCTGGTTCAATTCAATATCCTCATAGCGCAGCAAAAAACTATCACTGGTTTTACTGCTGGCCGCCCGTTTTAACAAGGCCCGAATGCGCGCCACCAGCTCCCGCAGTTCAAAAGGCTTTACCAGGTAGTCATCCGCGCCCGCATCAAATCCCTCTATTTTTTCATTCGTGGTGCCCAGGGCTGTAAGCATAATAATCGGCAAGTCCGGTTTAAGCACTCGTATCTCTTTACAAAGATCAATGCCGTTAATGCCCGGTAAAATAATATCCGTAATAATAATATCGAAAGGGTTGTTGATGGCCATTTCTTTCCCTGCCGCTCCATCATAACAAAGCGATACTTCAAAGTCCTGCTCCTCCAATCCCTTTTTGGTAAGGGCTGCTATCCGCTGGTCGTCCTCAATCAATAAAATCGGTGTCATTACCTGCTGCTTTAGATGCAAAGATAAGCAGGGAGAGTATCCCACAGATTGCGCTAATGATACGCAGATTTAGGCATAGGGTATGAAAAATCAGCGGGAAATATATTTTGCAGCTTATACGGATGGGTACAGCATACAAGGGTATTTATAATTTTTATTGCCCCGGCTGTAGTGCTCATGGCGTCTTTGTTGTGTCACTCACTTGTACTGTAGTGCATGGGGCAGCTGATTATTGGTGGGATCCCGCTTTGATGCGGGACGACTGGGTGGGACAGGGAGTTGCCCGCCCGAATTATTTTTATAAAGGCCATCAGCCCACCTGTCGCCCCGGTCCTCCGTGTCCCACCAATACAGGCACGCCTTACGCTAACCCCTTAGATGCTCCAATCTTAGGAGCAGTTTCTTCTTACGGCTTCCCCTAAAACGGCTCTTTTGTAGAAGAATACATTTGCATAAACCACGAAGGCGATTTTTTATTAATTGTAAAAAATAAGTATATTAGCAC
>JAGIAQ010000005.1:0-3958 GCA_017744795.1 Niabella sp.
GCATAAAGGGGGGGCTGTTTTGACAAATAGGCGCGTTCATTGGAATGTGTGTTACGATTTCAGTTTCTTATTGATATATTCCAGGAGCACTACTGCCTGGTTATGTTGTTCATCTTTAGCGCCATAGAGCAATGTGATATGCTTATGCTTGCTGCACTGATCAAGAAATGAATCAGTATCCTCATTATTATTGAGCTCTTCCGTATATTTTTTTTTAAAGGCTTCCCAACGTACAGGATCATGATTAAACCATTTGCGAAGCAGGGTACTGGGAGCGATCTCTTTTTCCCACTCATCCAGATCCGCTTCTTCTCTAGATATACCCCTTGGCCAGATGCGGTCCACTAAAACCCGGTATCCATCAGACGTTGCAGAAGGGTCATAAATTCTTTTTATACTGATAACCGGTTTCATTTTAGCTGGTTTACCTGTTTAACTATTTCGTCATACGCATACTCACTAATCTGCCTCATTTGTAAGTAGGCTTCGGTATTTATATTCTGGTGAGCGCCGATCCTTTGTGCGCCGCAATATGGTCGGATTTATCGCTCTTTATTTCATACTGCGGTTCCTGTTCCGTAGCATGATGGGTGTAGCCTTTGTAATCAAAATCTTCAATATGTACTTTGATGATCGTCCCTGAAACCCGCCCTGCTTCAGAGTTCCAGCTTACATGGTCTCCCGGCTTGAATTGAGTTGCCATCATGAAAAAAATTTATGCTTCCCGAATCATAGCTCTACAGTTATTGCAGATCCTCCCAGGCTTTTTATAGCCTGTTGTACCGTCTCTATCATTTGGTCTGGTCCACATATATAGAACTGCTGATTAAGATCAGGAATCATGTCTTTTAAATAAGCCTCGTCAATGTGGCGATGGTCATACCCGGGCGCGTGCTCCTGCGTGATCGTATTGATAAAGTTTTTTCCCAGCATTTTAGTGAACTCCTCTTTGAGAATAATATCCGCTGCTGTTTTATTTGAGAAGAACAATTTATTATTTCCAATCAAACCTTCTTTATACAATTGCCTGAAAATGGCGATAAACGGGGTAACACCCGCTCCGCCAGCTATAAAGCAGCCCTCCCCCTTATATTGGATTGCGCCCCAAACATCATGCAGGATCAATTCATCTCCAGGTTTTAATAAACCCAACTGATGCGTAACGTCTTTATGTTCGTCATATATCTTGATCGTAAATTCCAAAAAAGCCCAATCATTCAGCGATGTGAACGTAAAAGGGTTCCGTTTATCCAACCATCCTTCCTTATTGATCGTTATTTCAGTAGCCTGCCCGGGAATAAAAGAATAGCCTTCGGGTTTTTCTACCCGGAACCGTTTTACATCATGCGTAACAGGCTCAATAGATAGTATTTTTACAATATACTGGTCAGTCATTTTTTTCTGATTTATCTCTTTAAAATTAATTCATTTTACAATAGTAGCAGCAAATAAAAGTATCATCCTGGTTGTAACACCTACAGATTTTAAAACCGGACGAAGATTTATAAAGTATCTTAGCAGCATAATTGTGGGCAGTGTTCAATAAAAGCGGTTATGATAACAGACAGCTACGGACGTATCATTAATTATTTACGGCTTGCCGTTACGGATCGCTGCAACCTGCGCTGTACTTATTGTATGCCAAAGAACGGCCTTGATTGGCTTCCACGCAAGGAACTGATGACTTATGAAGAAATGCTGCGCATCTGTTCCCTGTTGGTAAAGATGGGAGTGGAAAAAATACGGATTACAGGCGGCGAACCTTTTGTAAGAAAGGATCTGATGCCGTTCCTTCAGGAGCTTTCCGCCATCAATGGGTTACAAGAACTTACTCTTACAACAAACGGATTGCTTACGGCTCCCTTTGTACCGGAATTAAAAGGCCTGGGTATTAAGACAGTAAACCTCAGCCTGGACACTTTGGATGAACGGCGTTTCCGGCAAATAAGCCGCCGGGATGGTCTGGACAAGGTATTAAAAACACTGGAAACCCTTTTACTATTTGGTATAGCTGTAAAAATAAACGCTGTTGTAATGGCGGACCATAATATTGAAGACATTATTCCATTAGCGCGGCTTACCAAAACACATCCGATCTCTGTTCGCTTTATTGAGGAAATGCCTTTTAACGGAGGTTCACATACGGTATCCCTGAAATGGGATTACCTGCGCATCTTGCAGCATATCCGGGAACATTTTCCGGATATGCAAAAAGTTTCCGATACGCCTCATGCCACTTCTTTCAATTATCATATTCCGGGGCATCAGGGAAACATTGGAATTATTGCGGCTTACAGCCGTACCTTTTGCGGCTCCTGCAACCGCCTACGCATTACACCTACAGGAGTTTTAAGAACCTGTTTGTACGATGCGGGAATATTAAACTTAAAAGATGTCATGCGCAATAACGGCAGTGATGAGGATCTGCACAAGAGGGTTACAGATGCCATTCTGAAAAAACCATCCGATGGCTGGGAAGCCCAGCAACTATTGGCGCAGCAAAAATTGGAGCATCAATCAATGGCAACAATTGGAGGATGAATCATTACAACCACACAAATTAAAATCAGCAACGTAGTGATAACTGTAACGCAGGCAGATGAAATTATTCAATCGCAGACCGTGCATTACGGTTTTGAAGAAGTGGGGTACGCGTTGGCATTGGGCCGGGTGCTGGCGGAAAATATAGTTGCCGACAGAGATCTACCCCCTTTTGACAGAGCAACCGTTGATGGCATTGCTATAGATTTCAGTGCGTATAATGAAGGCCTGCATTCTTTTAAAATAAAAGCAATACAAGCTGCAGGCGAGCCCCCCGTTGCTGTTGCTGCAAAAGACGAATGTATTGAAATAATGACCGGCGCGGCATTGGATAACAGCGTAAATACGGTTATCCGTTATGAAGATATTGAGATCGCTAACGGCGTAGCAACGATTAAAGATATCGGGATCAAAAAAGGACAGAATATTCATCTGCGTGGTAAGGACAAAAAGCAGGGCGATCAGATCGCCAATGCTGATAGGATTATTACACCCTCACTGCTGGGACTTTTGGCATCCGTTGGCAAAACAAAGATCCTGGTAAAGCAGCTTCCGCGGATCATTATCATTAGTACCGGCGATGAAATGGTAACTGCGGAGGAAACACCCACCCCCTACCAGCTGCGGCGTTCCAATGGAATTGTAATTAAATCGGTTCTGGAGAAATATAATATAAAGGCAGAATTACTGCATTTGAACGATGCTGCTGAGCTCATAAAAAAAGAACTGACCCGCTGCCTGAATGACTATGATGTTTTGCTGATGAGCGGGGGCGTGTCTATGGGGAAATTCGATTATGTTCCCCAAGCTTTAGATGCTCTGGGAGTGGAAAAGTTGTTTCATAAAGTACAACAACGGCCGGGAAAGCCTTTCTGGTTCGGTTCGTACAAAAAACAAAAACCGGTTTTTGCATTTCCCGGCAATCCTGTTTCTGTGTTTATGTGCCTGCATCGTTATTTTATTCCCTGGTTGAACGCTTCGTTAGGAATACCAACCTTGCCACAGTATGCTGTACTACAAAGCGACATTAGCTTTACCCCAGCCCTTCAATATTTTGTTCAGGTACAGCTCCGGAGCGATACAGATGGACGCCTGATGGCCAAAGTGCTGGAAACTAATGGATCAGGAGATTTCAGCCACCTGGCAGAAACAGATGCTTTTATGGAGTTACCTTTGGATAAGAATGCGTTTAAAAAGGGAGGGGTATATCGGGTGTGGCGATTTTGAAGAAGGGGCAATATAAAAAAGATGTAAATCGTTCAACCAAAGCAAGTGATTACTAATCGCGTTTTAACTTTTCCTTACATCTAAATACAGGCCTGAATTATTGCTTTAAATTTGGAACTTATTATTAAGCTATGGCGACAAAAAAGCCCGAAGCATATATTACTGAAATAAAATCAATTCTGGCTCAGGC
>JAGIAQ010000005.1:3968-75441 GCA_017744795.1 Niabella sp.
CTGCTATGGCAGAAGCTTACTGGCTTATAGGTAAACGCATTGTAGAAGAGGAACAAAACGGAAAAGAACGGGCGGAATACGGTGAGGCCCTGCTCAAAAATCTTTCTATTGCGCTTACGGAAGAACTTGGAAAGGGATTTTCTTACGCTAACTTGCGTAATTTCAGGCAGTTCTAC
Organism: Niabella sp.; assembly: GCA_017744795.1. Taxonomy (GTDB): domain Bacteria; phylum Bacteroidota; class Bacteroidia; order Chitinophagales; family Chitinophagaceae; genus Niabella. The sequence continues at coordinate 4,145 of JAGIAQ010000005.1, forward strand.
CTTACTTATCCTGACCCCAAGATTTGCTACGCACTGCGTAGCAAATTGAGCTGGACACATCATCGCCTGATAATGCGAGTAGAAAATACTGACGCAAGGGAGTACTATTTGAAAGAAGCTATTGAACAAAATTGGAGTTCACGCCAGCTTGAGCGTAACATTAATACCTTTTATTATCAACGGTTGCTTTCATCGCAAAACAGGCCGGATGCTCAGCAACAAGAATCCACATCAGAAAAAAGTACAACAAACGACTTTATCAAAGACCCATATGTATTTGAATTCCTGAATATTCCGCAGCCTGTAAATGCAGCCGAAACAGAAATTGAAACCGCTTTGATTCAAAATCTTCAGCATTTTCTGTTGGAATTGGGTAAAGGCTTTTCATTTGTTGGCAGACAGTTTCGCATTAGTACCGAAAGCACTCACTTTTATATTGACCTGGTTTTTTACAACTATATACTGAAATGCTTCGTGTTGTTCGATCTCAAAACAACCAGGCTTACACATCAGGATACCGGACAAATGGATATGTACATCCGGATGTTTGATGACCTGAAAAAACAGCCTGAAGATAATCCTACTATCGGCATTATTCTTTGCGCTGAGAGAGATGAGACAGTGGTAAAATATTCTATTCTTAACGAACACAAGCAACTTTTTGCTACAAAGTATATGCCTTACCTGCCAACTACAGAAGAGTTTGCCGCCGAAATAGAACGGGAGAAAATAATATTGAAACAATCTTTAGCTAAAGGCGAATAAAATAAATAATGATGTCCGGTCTTACACACTTAAATAAAGACAATCAGCCAACAATCGTGGACATTAGCGGGAAGAAGATTTCCTACAGAAAAGCGATGGCGCAGGCAATTATTGCTTTGCCGGAGCCGGTTTTTCTGATGCTTCAAAAAGAGGATTTTACCACCAAAAAAGGTGCTGTATTTCAAACAGCAATTATTGCCGGCATTATGGCGGCCAAGAAAACGGGGGATCTAATCCCGCTGTGCCATCCGCTGGGGCTGGATCATTGCGATGTTCATATTCAGGTGAACAACCAGCAGGAAATTGTTATTCATTGCACCGCAACCATTGAAGCAAAAACGGGGGTGGAAATGGAAGCGCTGACCGGCGCAACAGTGGCGGCGCTCACCGTTTATGATATGTGTAAAGCACTGAGTCATGATATTGTGATAAAAGAAATTAAACTGATGGAAAAAACCGGAGGGAAAAGTGATTTTAAACGAGCATAATATACCGGCAATAAACGGGTTGGTCTTAGCCGGCGGAAAAAGCCGGAGAATGGGCACAGATAAGGACCTCATAAAATGGCATAACAAAGAGCAGCGCTATTATACGGCAGATCTGCTGGGCAATTGCTGTGAAGATGTTTTTATATCCTGCCGTCAAGACCAGGAAAACGAGATCGATCCCGCGTACAAAGCGCTGCCAGATACTTTTTTAAATATGGGCCCGCTGGGCGGGATCTTATCCGCGTTTCGTTTGCACCGGGATGAAGCCTGGTTAGTGGTAGCCTGTGACCTGCCGCTGGTGAACGAAACAACGATCCGGTACCTGATGGGGAACAGGAACGCCAATAAAATAGCAACTGCATATAAAAGTCCCGTGGATGGGTTACCCGAACCGCTGATCACCATTTGGGAGCCGGCCGGTTATCCGGTATTGTTGAATTTTTTGTCGAAAGGCATTACCTGTCCAAGAAAGGTTTTAATACAGAGCAGCATTCAACTGTTGGAACCCTTGCAGCCCGAAGCACTCATGAATGTAAACACTCCTGAAGAGGCTGTTAAGGCAAAAGCACTGATAAACAAAGGGAATAACCAGCCATGACGGACGATAATTTTGAAAGATATCATTGCCAGATGGCGCTGCCCGGTTTCGGTAAAAGGGCACAACAGCTCCTGCAAAATGCCCGTGTATTGATTGTAGGCGCCGGTGGCCTGGGATGCCCGGCAGCACAATATCTTACTGCAGCAGGAATTGGAACAATTGGTATCGTTGACGACGACGTAGTAACTGCAGGTAATTTGCATCGTCAGATCCTGTACACACCGGAGGACGTTGGTTTTTCTAAAGTAGCAGTCGCTTCAAAAAGGTTACAGCAACAAAACCCTTCTGTAACCATAACTCCGTATAATGTCCGGGTTACTTCACTCAATGTAATGGAGTTAATTGCCGGTTATGATCTGATCATCGAAGGCACTGATAATTTTGAAACAAAATATTTGTTGAACGATGCCTGCGTGCTTTCAGGAAAGTCATTGGTGTACGGCGCTATTTATCAATACGAAGGGCAGGTGAGTGTTTGGAATGTGTTACAGGATGACGGAAGTCGCTCACCCAATTACCGTGATGTTTTTCCCGATGCGGAATTTGCGGAATTGCCTAATTGCGTGGAAGGCGGCGTTATACCTACCCTGGCGGGTATGGTAGGCTGTATGCAGGCTAATGAAGCCATTAAATTCTTTACAGCAAAAGAAAAACTATTAGCCGGAAAATTATGGATAATGAATGTGCAGGATGGCAGCTCTTACACGGTGACCCTCAAAAAACACACTGCTGTACAAATCACCGGACTGCCGCAAACTATAGCAACTATTGACTTCGATAGCCTGCAAAAAATGAGCAGCTATCAATTGATAGATGTGCGCACTGAAGCAGAGCACCGCTGGTTTAACATCGGGGGAAAAAATATTCCATTGGACGCCCTGACGAATAATCCCGATGCACTTACTTTAACAACACCTGTTGTTTTTTATTGCGCCTCCGGAAAGCGAAGCGCCGCCGCCGCAAGGCTTATTGCAAACCGGTTTCCCCAGGCAACCATATTTTCCTTAACAGGCGGTTTGCAATCTTTTAAAGATCTGTCATCCGTGTAGATACGCTCCGTTTCCGGAATTAATCTATAAAGACATCCTGTTTTTTAGGAGTCATATCTATGTGCTTTCCAATCAACTCCAATAATGTGGTCTCTATCATTTCACACATACTGCTAAGCGCAAGGTCGTTAGTATCCGTTCCAAAAGGTTCTTCTATTTCATCGGCTATAGCCTCAAAGGCAACAAATGTATAGGCTATAAAAACCACTATAAAAGGGGTTAGCCAGCTAAGACTATCTACCAGGCCAAAAGGCAGCAAAAAACAATAAATGTAAACCGTGCGATGCAATAATACCCGGTAACTGTAAGGTATAGGCGTGGATGCAATTCTTTCACAACCGCCAATCACATCTGTTATTTTATCAATATTCTCGTCAAAGCGCGCCTGCTGAATAGCATCTATATTGCCTTCCAGCTTGGCTTTTTGTACCCATTCTCCCAAAAATTTTGTGATCACAATCGGTTTATATTGTTCCTGTTCCACTATTTTGAATTGTGATTCGCTTAGCCGTTTCCTGAGGTCGTCCTTCGGATCTGTGTCTCTTAATTGGTGTTTTAAGGCATATGTACAGGCAGTAAGCATCTGCACAAATGTTGTAACGGAAGTATCTGTAATCTTTATATTAACCAGTGTTAATGCCTGACGAACCAATGAACGGGTTATATTTAATTGAGCGCCCCATAGCTTACGGCCTTCCCAAAAGCGTTCATAACTGGCATTATTACGAAATCCCAGGAATAAGGCCAGCACAAATCCAAACAAAGTGAGCGGGGCGGGGTTTAGTGGTACCTTATAAGAAAGAATGTGGCCATGCAGGTATACAATTATAATGGAAAGTAAAAACAGCGCCAGCAAGCGCGGCAATAATTTGGGAAGCACGGAGCCCTGCCACACAAAAAGCATCCGGAACCAATGTTCCTTTTTTCTAATGATCATAAAATTATTACTCTTGTTAAATTGAAATTACGATGCTGCTTAGCTGGTTGTTTATGGTGCCAGCTGTAGTACTGCTATGGGCCAGGTTGCGTCGCACTCTTCAGCTGCAGTGCGGCTATCAGCATGCCACGACAGGTTTGATCCTGTTTTTCTTGATTATCCGGGGTACAGCATACAACACAGATGAATATAAGCGGTACCGTCATATCTTCATTACCGTTGTAACTGCCCGCGATAAAGCATTTCGTCTACCTTTTCATACACTTCGGGGTTATGTTTCCTGATCTTTATTTTTACATATTTCGATGCTGGCATATTGCTTTCTTTTACTACATTGTTAACCGATACTAATACATTTGTTTCGGGAAAGTAAGTAACGGTATTTTTTTCAGGAATGGGGTAAGCAACGATAATGAATAAAGGCGCAACGCGCTCAATGCCGTCATCGTAATTAAACAGGTCTACTTTATCGCCTGTTTTAAAGCCGGCTTTATCGATGTCCTTTTGGTTCATAAATACTACGCGCCGTTCGTTATGTACTCCCCGGTAACGATCATCCAAACCATAAATGGTTGTATTAAACTGATCATGGGTGCGGGTGGTTGCCATCATGTATTCATCAGCAGCCAGGCGATTATCGGGGAGTTCTGTAAGGGTGAACGGCGCACGATAATCGTACTGTTTTGCAAACCGTTGTTCATCACGGGCGGCATTGGGCAAATAAAATCCGCCTTTTTCCCGTATGCGCTTGTTGTAATCTTCAAAACCGGGAATGCATTGTTCAATAGCATCTCTTACAGCATCGTAACTATCATGATAGCGCTGCCAGTTCACTACCGCCCGGCTGCCTAAAGTAGCCGTTGCCATGCGGCAAACGATCTGGGTTTCGTTGATAAGATTGTTCGACACGGGATCCAGCATTCCTGTTGAATGCTGTACCACGCCCATGGAGTTTTCAGTAGAGATCATTTGCACTTCCCCGTTGACGACGTCCTTATCGCTGCGCCCATAAGTAGGTAAAATAAGGGCTTCTTTTCCATGTATCAAATGCCCCCGGTTGAGTTTTGTAGAAACACAGGCCAGCAAATTCAATTTTCGCAGCGCATTGGCCGTATAGGTCGTATCTGGTGTTGCAGACAAAAAATTTCCACCCATACAAAAGAGGACTTTTACCTTTTCCTCATGTATGGCTTTAATGGCCCGAACCACATCGTACCCATGTTTACGGGGCATTTTAAAACCATAGAATTTTTCAAGACGATCCAGCTGCTCATCTGTTGGTTTCTCATCAATCAGCATGGTTCTGTTTCCCTGCACATTACTGTGCCCCCTTACCGGGCACACCCCGCCGCCGGGGATGCCTATGCTGCCCTTTAACAACAAAATATTCAGAATTTCCCGGATCATATCCACCCCATTGGGCTGCTGGGTAAGCCCCATGCCCCAGCAAATAATAATGCGTTTTTTAAAGGCGATCATTTGCGCCGCCTCATAGATTGCGGCAGGTGTAAGTCCGGCCTCGGCTGCAAGATCTTCCAGTTTATAGTTGGCAAACTGCTGAGCAAATGAATCGTAGTTTACCGTTTTTTCTTTTATAAAATGCTGATCCAATACTTCCCCCGGAGACGTTTTTTCAAAATCAAGTAAGAGCAGTTCAACGGCTTTTAAAAAGGCCATGTCTCCATTTATTTTTACCGGCAGATAGAGATCGGCAAGTTTTCCTCCATGACCTAAGACGCCTGACAGTTCCTGCGGATTACGAAAGCCCATCAATCCGGCTTCAGGTAAAGGATTGACCGCTATGATTTTGGCACCGTTTTTCTTTCCTTTTTCAAGGGCGCTCATCATTCTTGGCGCATTGGTTCCGGGGTTTTGGCCTATAATTATAATAATATCTGTATCATAAAAATCTTCCAGTTTCACCGTTCCTTTACCGATACCGATTGTGGGGCGTAATGCGGACCCGGATGTTTCATGACACATGTTCGAGCAGTCCGGCATATTGTTGGTGCCAAACTCTTTTGCAAAAAGCTGGTAAACAAAGGAAGCCTCATTGCTGGTTCTGCCGGAGGTGTAAAAAGCCGCTTCATCGGGCGTATTTAATGCATTAAGGTGTTCTGCAATTTTTTTGAACGCCTCCTCCCAGCTTATCGGTTGATAATGGGCCGCCCCCTTTGGCAGGTATAGGGGCTCTGTGAGTCGTCCCAGTTTGCCGATCCGGTAGTCATCCAGTTTTGCCAGATCAAAAACAGAATTGTTTTTAAAGAATGCTGCCGTAAGCTTTTTAGTGGTGGCTTCCTCCGCCAGGGCCTTTGCACCGTTCTCACAGTATTCGCCAACCGGGGATCGCTCATCATCCGGATCAGGCCATGCGCAACTGGGACAGTCAAAACCTTTAAACTGATTCATTTTCAGCAACGCCCTGTTTCCTCTGAAAAAGGTTTTTTCTTCTATGAGGTCTTTCATTGCTGCCATAACTGCAGGTACACCAGCCGCCCAAACTTTTGGCGGTGTTACCGTTAAATTTAAAAGCTGAAACGGATTTTCAGCATCCGGCTCTTTTTTTATCTCCTTTATAGTTGTTTTTCTTTCTTCTATGTCGCTATGAGGATATTCTTCCATAATCAAATTTTTTATTGACAATTTAAAGATGGATTGGGGTAGTTGTCACTTTGATCTTCTGTTGTGTTATCGATGCAAACAAAATCCTTTTCTACCAGCAGGTCTACGACTCCTGCCCGTCCTTCAAAACCTATTTTTTCTGTATTCACCAATTCTTCAATCATTGGTTTAGGTAATTTCAGTACAATCTGATTTTCAACAAGCGCAGCCGACATCTCATTATCATCGGTGCTTTCTATCGTATAAATAAACAGGCCGTTTGTAAACTGTGTAAAGCTTTTCACAAAACCATGCTGTCCCAGATCAGCAACCTCTGATTTGGTAAGCCGGAACCTTACGGAATTATCTTTAATTCTGATCTTCATTTAAATTAGGTATTTGTATAAAACGACTTTGATGATAAATATTGAACCGGTCTTTTTTCAGGAACCCCAAAAGTGTAATGTCTGATTCCCGGGCCAGTGTTACGGCCAAAGTTGAAGGCGCTCCAATGGCCGCCACAACTGCGATGCCAGCCATTACTGCTTTTTGGATCAGTTCAAAACTTGCCCTGCCGCTTAAAAGCAAAATATAATTTTTCAAAGGAAGGTTGCCATTCGCAAACGCATGGCCTACCAATTTGTCCAGGGCATTGTGACGCCCTACATCTTCTCTTAAAAATAACAGTTCGCCCTTGACAGAAAAAAGCCCTGAGGCGTGAATGCCTCCCGTAGCTGAAAATTCATCCTGCGTTACCCTTAGTTTTTCGGGCAACGAATAGAAAATTTCAGGAGCAATGGTCAACCGATCCTGATCCAATTTTCCAAAAGGGCTAATCGTCCTGATCGACTCAATGGAGGTTTTGCCACAAACACCGCAACTGGAAGTGGTGTAAAAATTACGGTCTGATCGCAATAACTGTGGTGCAACTTCTTCTTTCAATTCAACTAATACTACATTTTCACCCAGGTAACAAACATTGTCAACCTGTTCAAATGATGTAATAATACCCTCCGTAAAAAGGAAGCCGAGGGCAAGGTCGAAATCTTTTCCAGGCGTTCGCATCGTTACAGAAATGGTAGATTGTTCTTTTTTTTTCTGAATGCTGTAACTGATTTTTATCTCAAGGGGTTCCTCAACAGACAGCGTATCGGTATAAGAACGAACGAAGCTCCCGCTCACTTTTTTGACGGGCATTTTTTCAACAGAAGCCAGCTCTACCCCGTTCATTTCCATACTTACATTTTTTAGGTTGAATCAACTACCATAAAATTAAAAAAAATATCAATTCACGCATGCGCAGCAACCCACTCTTCCCCATCTTCGAAAACCTCTTTTTTCCATATCGGCACCGTTTGTTTTAATGTGTCAATAACATAGCGGCAGGCATCAAATGCCGCTTCCCTGTGTGGTGCATTTATTGCAATAATAACGGCTATATCGCCCACCTGCAGGGTTCCCGTTCGGTGGTGGATGCATACGTTTTTTACCGCAAATAGCTGTATTGCAGTTTCTGCGATTTTCTCCATCTCTTTTATGGCCATGGGCTCATAACATTCATATTCAAGGCGTATAACAGCTTTGTCTTTTGTTTTATTTCTTACAATTCCCGTAAACGTCACTAATCCGCCGCAGGCGTTATCAGCGGTTGCATGGATGCATGCTGTAACATTTAATGTCGTATCTGAAATTTTTACTTCAATCATAAACTGCTCCTTTTAGCCGCCGCTTACAGGAGGAATAATTGCTATTACGTCTCCCTGATTCAGCCGCTCTTTGTCGTCAGCATATTCCTCGTTTTTCGCGATCATATAGGATTGTAATTTTTTTAGTTCAGGATATTTTGATTCCAATTGCTGTTTGAAATCAGCCACCGTCATCGGATCATCTAATTCAATGTTCAAAAAAGGAGCTTTGAAAAACTCTTTTACAATTCCAAAAGCCAGTATGCTTATTTTCATTTTTAAAAGTACAAAGAATGTCTATAAATGCTTTACCAATACTTCTACTCCTGCAAAAAATACTAATAGGGCCGTTAACCGTTTTACAATTAAGGGGTTGAAGGTTACCGACATTCTTGATCCTGCCTGTCCGCCGATAAAGACTGCAAGGCATAGTAAAAGAATTCTTACATAATTTATATTGTCGGGAAGGTGGGTCAGCTGACCCATAATTCCGGAAACCGAATTTACCAGTATAAATACACTTGCAGTGGCCGCTATTTTCTTGGGAAGATCCCATTTCATTAAATTTAAAACCGGTGATAGAAAGATTCCGCCGCCTATTCCCACCAAACCAGACAGGAAGCCTATTGCTCCGCCCAATGCACTGTTTTTCAGAAAAGAATTGTTCCCGGAATGTTCAATGTCAGCAACAGAAAGGGGCGTGGTCTTTATCCAAAGCAAAAGGGCTGCAATAATCAGGCTGCAACCCAGGATAATAAAATAGATATTTTGACTGATGCGTAAAATGGCCCCGAAATAGGCCATTGGTATGCTTAACACAACCAGGGGAACAATTTTTTTCCAGTTTACCTGGTGGTTTTTCACATAAATATAAACCCCGCCGCAAACGACAATAATATTGCAAATAAGGGCAATAAGCCGCAGCTCCTTAAAAGGTAGTGCATACATTGCCAGTACCGCCAGATAGCTTGAGCCGCCGCCAAATCCTACCGATGAATAAATAAACGCGATGAACGCGAAAAAGATCACTAACTCCCAATGGGGCATAATTGACAAAATATAAACTAAAGTAGCTATAAAAATAATACTCCCATTTAAAATCCTCAATGATTCGTTCACTGTTTGCTTAGATCTTTTAACCTGGATATATTAATTGTTACAGGATGCGGTCATAAAGAAGAAAATTGAATCCATCTCATTCAGTCTTCGATGGCAAAGGGGACCCTGTGGAAGCCGTTCGGTCAGGTTTGGCTACAAAGATTTATATTAACAGTCAGAAACGGGAGAAGGTACCGGCACCAATGGTATAAAGGATGTTTCCAATACCGGTGATTTTAAGATCGGAATGCAGGGAGGAACCAGCTTTGTTTCAATAGTAATAAATGATAAAAATGGCGGCAACAGAAAAAAGAACACGAACGTTTAAGCGTTTATTGATTTGGGAAGCACTGGTGGGAGTGCTATTGATCCTAAGCGGATGTAGTGCGCGGTTGCAATCGGCAAGAGAACAGGCAACAATCGTTTTTGCCCCGGATGCCGTATATAGATCTACCCGGATACCGGCACTGGTATACACAAAGCGCGGCTCATTGCTTGCCTTTTGTGAAGGCCGCATCGGCACCGCCAGCGACTGGGCCGATATGAACCTGATCATGCGCCGCAGCACTGACGGCGGACGCAGCTGGACACCGATCGTGATCATCGATTCCATGAAAGGCGGTCCTGTGGGGAATCCTACGCCGATTGTAGATGCAAACGGAACCATTCACCTGCTTTATCAACGGGATTATGCAGAAGGTTTTTATACCTTTTCGGAAGATGATGGTAGAACCTGGGCAAGGCCGGTGAATATTACCGCAACCTATAATGCATTCAGGCCGGAGTATAACTGGAAGGTGCTGGCGCCGGGCCCCGGCCATGGTATTCAGCTGAAAAGCGGGCGTTTACTGAGCGCTGTATGGCTGGCCAATTCATCAAAAATAAAACCGCGCAGAAGTCATTCCCCATCCTGTGTAGCTACTATTTACAGCGATGATCATGGCAAAACATGGAAACGGGGCGCTATTATCGCAGACAGCTCGGCGGCCGTTGCTAACCCCAATGAAAGTATGCCCGTGCAGCTGGCGGATGGAAGCGTGCTGATGAGCATCCGGAGCCCTTCGAAACAATTGAGAAGGGCATTTAGCACAAGCCCTGCCGGCATTGGCGATTGGACGCGCCTGCGGTTTGCGGATGCTTTATTTGACCCTACGTGTATGGCTTCCATTATTGTGCTGTCTAAACGGAAGTTCAGCAGCGGGGGAGCCTTGCTGTTTGTGAATCCGGACAGCCGGAATATTGAAAAACATCCGCGCAGCAATCTTTCCGCAAAGCTGTCGTTTGATAACGGGGAGACCTGGAGCTTTAATAAAGTGATTGATGCAGGCCCTTCGGGCTACAGCGACCTTGCCGTGGATGAAAAGGGGACTGTGTATTGCCTGTATGAGTCGGCAGCAAAAGACCGTGATTTTAATTACCGGCTGGTATTAAAAAAAATGCCGGCAGGATGGTTTCAACAAAAATAAGCCGGATGAAAATAAAAGGATTCGTAGTATTAATAGTGATACAGCTACTGCTGAAAACAACCGCTGCGCAGCAATTTGCGATCGAGCAATGGAATGTATTGCCTGATAGTACTGGTTTTGCGGGTTCCTTTGCAGGACTGATCAATGACCAGCTGGTGGTGGCCGGCGGCAGCAATTTTCCGGGAGGCGGGGCACCCTGGCTGGGGTCGAAAAAAGTATGGTACGATCAGGTGTTTTTGTTTGACAATAAAACGGCAACATGGAAAAAGATCGGTAACCTGCCGCTGCCTCTTGGTTATGGCGTTTCCGTTTCATTGCCGGAAGGATTGCTTTGCATAGGAGGCAGCAATGCGGCAGGGCATAGCGCTGCCGTATTGCTGCTGCAGCTAAAAGCCGGAAAGCTGCAAACAGATACATTACCACCCTTGCCGCTGCCGCTGGCGAACACTTGCGGTGCGTTGGTAGGAGATAAGATTTATGTGGCGGGGGGCATCACAGCGCCAGACGCAAAGAGTACTTCTGCAGCTTTTTTTGAGCTGGATCTTTCGAAGGGGTTAAAGAACGCAAAATGGAAAGCGTTACCTGCCTGGCCGGGTCCCTCGCGCATGTTGGGCGTAGCGGCAGCCGTTGACAATTGTTTTTATTTGTTCAGTGGCGCTCAGCTGGCTAACGGGCAAAGGGTGTATCTCCGTGACGCCTATCGTTTTTCGAAAAGATCCGGATGGATGAAAATAGCTGACCTGCCGCATCCGGTGCTGGCCGCGCCCACACCATTGCTGCATGATAAGCAGCATATTTTTCTTTTAGGGGGTGATGATGGCAGTAACGCCGGGAAAGACCTGCGGGAAGCGCATCCCGGCTTTAGCAAACAGCTGCTGGCTTATGATTACAGGAAAAATAAATGGTCGGTGTTACCCGCTAAGATGGACGTGCCGTTTGTCCCGGTAACAACCACCGCCGTTTTGTGGAAAGGGCAATGGGTGGTTCCCGGGGGTGAAATAAAGCCAGGCATTCGTACGCCTATGGTGTTGCGGATTTTTAAAAAATAATCGTCATAACAGGCAGCGCTAAATCCCATAACAGCCGATTATAAAGATGAAGCCGGAGGCTAAAAGTACTCCCTCAGTGTTTCTGTGTTTCAGTGGCTTTTTCGGCCCTGCGGGCCATAGCTTCTTTTCTGCAGGGAACATATTTGTGTTATTTTAAATTCTCCCGATCCTTAAAAGTAACGGAAAGCGCACCTCCTTTTTTGCTCCATCATTCCAAAGTTGTTTAAGTTCCGCGTGTAATTTCTCAACCGGATTATACCCGTTTTGCCGGATAAAATGCTTAACAGCTGACCAGGTATTTAAATAACCGATCAAATGCTCCAGCATCCAGTGCTGGCGGTTTTCAAATTGCGGCGTTTGCAGCTCCTCAAAAGGGAATGGAATAGTTGTGTAGCTCTCGTCAATATATTTTCGTTCTTTGTCCCAATAGGTTCCGACAACATTCGTGTAGAAGTCGGCAATTATAGGATCTATTTCTTCAGAGATCTTAATGTTGCCATAGCCCGTTACACAAAGCAACGCATCTTTAGTTGCGGTCCGTCTTACTTCTGCATAGAATTGCTCAAAGTCGAACCAATGAATCGCCTGCGCCACAATAATTAAATCGAACAGTTGGTTGCTGAAATCAGTTTTTTCTGCCGGTTGCACCGAATAGGAAATAGTATCAGCCAGTAGTGCATGGTCTATCTGCGACTGGCTGATATCTGTTGCAAAAACATGCTCAAAGGTTTTTGCTAATTCATACGCGATCTGCCCGTTCCCGGTTCCGCAATCCCAGGCATTTTTTTTAGCTGGAACAATGGAATTTATATAATCAAAAAAGGCTGCTGGATAACCAGGCCGGTACTTTGCGTATTGATCAGATTGTGTTGAGAAGTTGTCTTTTGTTGCCATAGCGTATCCGGCTAATTAGTTCTTTTCTTAGATCGCATCATTAATTTTCTATCAGGCAATCCGCTTGCCTACTATATTTAATCCCCGTTCCTGACCGTCTAAAACAGCAATATTGGGCAGCATCGCCCAATCTTCAAATCCAAAGTGTTTGAATAGTTTCAGGCTTGGCTCGTTATGTGCAAAAATAAATCCAAGCAAGGTTTTTATTCCAAATGCCGGAGCCTGTTCAATACAATATTGTAGAATGCTTTTTCCCAGGCCCTTCCCTCTTTGTGCTGCATCCAGGTAAATACTTATCTCTACCGTGGCATCATAGGCAGGTCGCCCATAAAAGGATTGAAAACTAACCCAGCCAACTATTTCCCCGGCATTGTTTTCTATAACCCAAAGCGGTCGTTTATCCGGGCTGTGCTCGTCAAACCATCTTTGTTTGCTTTCAACCGAAACCGGCTCTGTGTCGGCCGTAACCATTCTTGATGGAATGGTGGAATTGTATATCGCTACAATGCGCTCCAGGTCCGCTTTCTTCGCATCTCTATATATCAGGCTGGCCATAAATTTGATAAATTAAGCTGTTTTGCAGATGCAATATAAATAAGATAAACGCCCGGATACAAATTTGATAGAACAAATACTATCCTTTATTTTTACGACGAGGAAAACCTACGATCTTGCGAATATTTATTTTGCCCTGCTTATTGCTTTTTGCAATAAGTTCATATGCTCAAAAAAAGAACAGTAATTACACGCTGCACATGCACCGTTCTTCTTCTGCCATAACGATTGACGGTGTTATGGATGAGGAAGGGTGGAAGCAGGCCGACGTTGCCGGCGATTTTTTTATGGTATTGCCCATGGACACCAGCCATGCAAAAGTGCATACTGAAGTTCGAATGACCTATGACAATGAGAACCTCTACCTGATGGCAACCTGTTATCATGATGGGCATAAATACATGGTAGAATCGCTGCGGCGCGATTTCAGTTTTCTAAAGAACGATAATTTTCTATTGTTTATGGATCCTTTTGACGATCAGACCAACGGCTTTTCCTTTGGTGCCAATGCTGCGGGCGCGCAATGGGATGGTACAATGTATGAAGGCGGAAAAGTCGACCTGAGCTGGGATAACAAATGGACCTCCGTTGTAAAAAATTATCCGGATAAATGGATATTCGAAGCGGCCATTCCTTTTAAATCCATCCGCTATAAAAAAGGCATTACCGAATGGGGAATTAATTTTAGTCGCCTGGATATTACTGCCGCTGAAAAATCGAGCTGGGCGCCGGTGCCCCGGCAGTTTCCCACGGCATCGCTTGCCTACACCGGGACGTTGATATGGGACGAACCGCCGCCAACTGCAGGCTCCAATGTCTCCATTATTCCCTATGCACTCGGCGGTATTTCCAAAAATTATGAAAAGAAGCAACCAACGGAATATAAAAAGAATATCGGCGGCGATGTGAAAATTGCGGTGACCTCTTCTTTAAATCTGGACCTGACCGTAAACCCGGATTTTTCCCAGACAGATGTGGATCAGCAGATCGTTAATCTGGACCGGTATGAATTATTCTTTCCCGAAAAACGACAATTCTTTTTAGAGAACGCGGACCTTTTTGCCAACTTTGGGTATGCCAATATACGGCCTTTCTTTTCGCGACGTATTGGTTTGAATGCGCCGATTCGTTTCGGGGCAAGACTAAGCGGTAAACTCAATAAAGACTGGCGCATCGGTTTTATGGACATGCAAACGGGCAGTGTAGCGGAGACAGGGTTGCCGGCACAAAATTTTGGCGTTATAGCGTTGCAGCGGCGCGTGTTTGCCCGGTCCAACATCGGGTTCATCTTTGTTAATAAGCAATCCCTCAACTACACACCTGGCGCGGATTCCAGCAAACCGGTTTATTCATTATACAATCGTAACGCAGGCCTGGAATATAACCTGGCATCTGCCAATAACCAATGGACCGGCAAGTTGTTGTTTTTAAAATCGTTTAACGACGGACCCAATAAAAAAGATTGGGTGCACGCTGCCAATCTTCAGTACTTAACCCGTAAGTGGCTGTTGCTTTGGCAACAGGAATATGTGGGCAATAATTACAATGCGGAAGTAGGCTATGTACCCCGCAGGAGCTATTTCCGCATGTATCCGCAGGCAGGCTATTTATTCTTTCCAAAAGCAGGCAAGTTCATAAGTCACGGGCCAAAGGTGATTGCATCTGCTTATTTCAATGAATCGATGCATCGTACCGATGACGAATACACCTTTCAATACAACTTCAACTTTCGCGATCAGAGCACCGCCGATATTTTGGTCGCCCGTGATTTTGTACAATTATTAACTCCTTTTGATCCTACCAATTCGGGCAAAGATTCACTGGCAAAAGGCTCACAGCACAACTGGGTTGTTTACGGGGCCGATTATTTTTCACGACCGCAACAATTATTTACGTATTCATTATCTGCCCGGTTTGGCGGTTATTACGCAAACGGCAAACGAACGACTATTTCAGGAGAATTGGGCTATCGATTCCAGCCATACGTCGGTATTAATATTAAGGCCAGCTATAATAAACTGGATATGCCGGCACCCTGGAATCAAACATACTTCTGGCTCATCGGACCAAGGATAGATGTAACCATGACGAATAAAATTTTCTTTACAGCGTTCATGCAGTACAACCAGCAAACGAAGAATATCAATCTTAATACCCGTTTTCAATGGCGGTATAGCCCGGCTTCAGATTTCTTCCTGGTGTATAGCGATAACTATTTGCCCGAGCCCTTCTCCGTTCGCAATCGCGCTGTGGTATTGAAATTTAATTATTGGTGGAATCTTTAAGAGTTTGTCAGGTGTTGAGTATTTTTTCATATGCCTTTCGCGCAGCGCCACGAAAAAAGACTTCCCCGCAATAGGTATATCCCAATTTTTCCAGTATTCTCAGCATGGCAGTATTGTCAAAATTGGTATCTACTTTAATACTGGGCACACCTTGTTGTAAACAGATGTCTTCTACTGCTATCATGATTTTGGTAGCCAGCCCTTTTATATTGCGTTCCTGTGAAACCGCCAGCCGGTGAATAACAGCATAAGATCCATCCGTAAGCCATTTGCCCTCCAACGCTTCATATGCCGGTTCTATGTCAAAGATCAGTGCAACATAGGCAGTAATGTCACCTTGTTCATCTTCGCACACATACCCGTATCCTTTTTCGATATCACGATTAACAACGGTTGGGTTAGGGTATCCGTCCTGCCATTGCGCGCTTCCTTCAACCTTTCTTTTTTCAATAGCCTGTTGTAAGATGGACCAGATTGAGTCTGCATCAGCTGTTGAAGCCTTGCGTAATTGTATGCTGTTATCTTTTATTGTCATGAAGCGATTATGGGTTGTTGCAATACTCGGTAAAAAAATTGAAAACTTCTTTAACCACATTTTTAAAATCCAATATTGATCCCATTTTTCTGCGCGTACATCCCATTTATAAATAGTAGAAAGACGTAGTTTATAAATTTGAGTAAAATTTACTTTATGAAATATGTACTGTCGCTGATTATAGCCGTTCTGTTGGTTTCCTGCATGCATAATAATGATACAAAGATTTCCGTATCAAGGCACGATAATCAGCTAATTGTTAAAGCAGAGCGATGGGAGAATGGGTTTAAAAAAGTGGATTATGAACAAAGCTTTCCCGCGGAACGACTCACAAAAGAGCAGCAGAATGTATTAGTGAATCATATTTTAGATTCGCTTCACCTGCGCCCGGGCCTGAAGGTGGAAGGGGAAACGCGTGTGCATATAAAGGATTAGATGATTATCAGTTTTAGGATGCCACGAATGCACGAATAGCGCCATGACCTAATCGCGCGTTCGCCGCAAAATATTTTATGGCATTTTCTTATATCTGGTCAGTTTTTTATCACCCCATTTTTGAAGCAGGCCTTGCTCCACTGCCGCCTTCAGGTCCCTGCTTGCAGAAGCGGACGACAACTCTTTAAAATGCTGCATATAATCCTTGCGGGAAAAAGTTCCTGTTAGCTGTTCGAGGAAAAGCTGCATTCGTTGCCCACCGGTTAGTCGCTTTGAAGCAGTTTTAAGCAGATCGTCCAGGGCTTTGTCAATGATCTGTAACAGGTATTCGATAAAACGGGTCGATTTTCCTTCTTTATCGGAAACAGCAAGCGACCGGTAATATGCTTCCTGGTTTTTTGCAATAAGGGTTTCAAAAGGAAGAAACTGGAATACAGGGAAGCTATTCATTAAGATGAGTGTTTGCCATAAACGCCCCATTCTGCCATTGCCATCAGCAAACGGATGAATGAATTCCATTTCATAATGAAATACACAACTTTTGATAAAAACCAATTCTGACGGGTCTTTCAGGTATTTAAACAGTTCTTTCATTAATCCCGGAACCCGCTCTCCCGGCGGCGCTACATGCGTTACCTGCGATCCTTTTACAATGCCTACGCCCTTTGTACGATAGTTTCCCGAGTTTGGGATCAATCCTTTCATTAATAATCGATGTGCTTTAAGAAAATCTTTTTCTGAAGAATAGGAAAGGGTATGCAGTTGCTCATAAACAGACAATGCATTCATTACTTCTGTAACGTCTTTTTGCGGGCCGATCACCCGTTTGTTTTCCAGCAAGGCTGTTACCTGGTCTTCGGATAAGCTATTACCTTCAATATGCAGCGAGGCGTGAATGGTTTTGATCTGGTTTTGTTTTCTTAAAGTAGGATTCGCGGGTACCAGGTACTGCGCGTTTACGGCCCCAACTTTTTCGGATATGGATGCAATAAGCACTAGTATGCGGGGCGTAATTTCGTATGGAGGTTTCATTTTTTGATACTATCATTTGATACTATCAAAAATAGCATATTTCCTCAAAATGCACTAACCGTTCGGCTCATTGGGAAATGTTAATAGGTCAGGAAGTTGTTTTGCTCCGTCAGGAGCAATGTGTTTATAGTAGGTTGAATGCAGAAGATCAGGGCTCCATGGGAGCCTCGTGTTTATCAGCACCTAGCTAAGTCCAATAGCTTCCATCTATAATAACATAAATTATATCGATATAATTTATCGGGTAAATGTTCTAAGTTTGGTTTATTGTTTGCAGCAATAGTATTTTAAGTTAATCCTCAATCAAAAAAAATAAAAATGGAGAACGATTCTAAAGACATTAGCAAATGCCCGTTTCATAACGGAACCCTGAAAGAGAACGTAGGCGGTAGTGGTACCCGCAATCGTGACTGGTGGCCCAACCAGCTGAAAGTAAGTATCCTGCGCCAGCATGCGGCAAAGTCTAACCCTATGGATAAAGACTTTAATTATAAGGCAGCTTTTGAAAGTCTGGACCTGGAAGCCGTGAAGAAAGACCTGGAAACGTTGATGACCGATTCGCAAGACTGGTGGCCGGCGGATTTCGGGCATTATGGAGGCTTATTTATCCGTATGGCCTGGCACAGCGCCGGAACCTACCGTGTGGGTGATGGCCGTGGGGGCGCCGGTACGGGGCAGCAACGTTTTGCACCGCTGAACAGCTGGCCCGATAACGTGAGCCTGGACAAGGCCCGCCGCCTGTTATGGCCCATCAAACAAAAATATGGCAACAAATTATCCTGGGCCGACCTGCTGGTGCTTACCGGCAATGTGGCGCTGGAATCAATGGGTTTTAAAACCCTGGGTTTTGCCGGCGGACGGGAAGATGTGTGGGAGCCCGATGAAGATGTGTATTGGGGCTCGGAAACTACCTGGCTGGGCGGCGATATCCGCTATGCGCACGGTGGTGATCCCGGTGTGGAAAAGAACGGCGGTGTGGTAATTGCCGATGATAAAGGCGATGGCGATCTGCATTCCCGCAATCTGGAAAAACCGCTGGCTGCAGTGCAGATGGGATTGATCTATGTAAACCCTGAAGGGCCGGACGGTAACCCTGATCCCATTGCTGCGGCAAAAGACATCCGCGATACGTTTGGCCGCATGGCCATGAATGATGAGGAAACCGTGGCGCTTATTGCCGGCGGACACACTTTTGGCAAAACGCATGGCGCCGGTTCTGCCACCCACGTGGGCAAAGTACCCGAAGAGGCCGGTATTGAAGAGCAGGGCCTGGGCTGGAGCAGCAGTTTTGGTTCCGGCAAAGGTGCCGATGCTATAGGCAGCGGACTGGAAGTTACCTGGACGCAAACCCCAACCCAGTGGGACAATAATTTCTTTGAAACCCTTTTTGGTTACGAATGGGAGCTGACCAAAAGCCCTGCCGGCGCGCACCAGTGGGTGGCGAAGGATGCAGATGCGATCACTCCGGATGCTTTTGATTCCGCTAAAAAGCATAAACCCACCATGCTTACAACGGATCTGTCCCTGCGGTTTGATCCCGAGTATGGAAAAATATCCAAACACTTTTTAGAAAACCCTGATGCGTTTGCTGATGCTTTTGCAAAAGCCTGGTTC
This sequence comes from Niabella sp., assembly GCA_017744795.1. Taxonomy (GTDB): domain Bacteria; phylum Bacteroidota; class Bacteroidia; order Chitinophagales; family Chitinophagaceae; genus Niabella. Next base: position 23,231 of record JAGIAQ010000005.1, read on the forward strand.
AAACTCACCCACCGGGATATGGGCCCGCGCGCGCGCTACCTGGGTGCGGAAGTGCCCGCCGAGGAATTTATTTGGGAAGACCCGATCCCCGCGGTGGATCACGTACTGATCGATAGTAATGATATCGCCGAATTAAAGGCAAAGGTATTAGCCTCCGGCCTTAGCATAGCCGAGTTGGTAACTACAGCCTGGGCTTCTGCTTCCTCCTTCCGGGGTGGTGATAAACGCGGTGGTGCCAATGGAGCCCGCATCCGACTGGCGCCACAAAAAGACTGGGAGGTAAACAACCCCGCGCAATTGCAAAAAGTATTGGGTGTGCTGGAAGGCATTCAAAAAGATTTTAACGCCGAGCAGGTGGGCGCTAAAAAAGTATCGCTGGCAGATCTTATTGTGCTGGCCGGTACTGCGGCTGTTGAAAAAGCAGCAAAAGATGCGGGACACGCCGTAAGCGTTCCGTTTACGCCCGGCCGTATGGATGCTACGCAGGAGCAAACCGATGTGGACTCCGTTGCCTACCTGGAAACGCCTGCCGATGGTTTCCGTAATTACCGTAAAGGAGCATCTGTTGTACCTACAGAAGCGCTGCTGATCGATAAGGCGCAACTGCTGACCCTTACCGTACCGGAGCTTACTGTGCTAGTGGGCGGTATGCGTGCGCTGGGCGCTACCTGGGATGGTTCCAAACATGGTGTTTTTACCCAACGTCCGGGGCAACTGACCAACGATTTCTTTGTGAACCTGCTGGATATGCGCACGGCCTGGAAAGCTTCCAATGGCAGTCGCGAACTGTTTGAAGGCACCGACCGCACCACCGGCGCTGCAAAATGGACCGCTACCCGTGCGGACCTGGTATTTGGTTCCAACGCAGAACTGCGGGCCGTTGCTGAAGTATATGGAAGCACCGACAGCGCCGATAAATTTGTAAACGATTTTGTAGCGGCCTGGGCCAAGGTGATGAACCTGGATCGATTTGATCTGGCTTAATCTTTTCATAGATAAACCTATGGGGTTTGCCCAGCCGGCAGCCTCATGGGTTTTTTTATTTCAGTGATTCGATTATTAGGTAGCCGGCTTTTGCACTTCTATCAGCTTTACTTGCGTCGCACACTTCGGCGTCAATGCTGCTATCATCTTTGCTTGGAGCCTGTCCCGCCGAAGGCCTATCGTGTGGACACATCTTTTGAGAATAATTAAAATAATTTGATTCAGAATTTAGGTCGTGACGAATCGACCATACCCTATCCATCCTAAGAGTGCCCGAAGGGCATAATGTACATAGCCCCTGGCGCAGCCAGGGGTAACAGATACGTAGAGGGAGCGGCCCTGAAAGGGCCGAACGTGTTTGTTGAACGTAGCCGAAAGGGTGGTCGGACACTTCGGCGTCAGTGCTGTTATCAATTTACCGGCATAGAAGAGTTAGGGGATAGTTCTTGGTTATCTATACAACTGTTCCTTTCCTCTTTTCTTTTTCCACTTTTTTCAGTCGATAAAAAAGTGGAGCAAAAAATCTCGTCCGCAAAAAGGCAAATCCTGCCTGAAGCCTTGGAGGGAGGGATGCTTTATCCCGAACGGCAGGAACGGAAAAATCTACGCTTCAGGCTTTGTTCCGCTTTGTGCGGAACACCATTCCGCTTGATTTTCCCTTTTGCTGTTTTGCGGACCGCTTTCTAACAAAATTTTCCGGTGCGGCGTATTTTCGTTTCATCGGGAAACGCTTTAATCTAGCCATTTCTGAACGGAATAGTAACTACTGCCATCAGCAATTTTCGGTGTGCCTCTTTTTTACGCAGCGAATTATTGTTCGTAAACAAATCGGACCCGTAAAAAATCAGCACCGTAATGTTTGTGCAACAATCAGGAAGCGGAGTGTGCGACCTGACCTATCATTGAGGCTTTGCTATAACTTTTCATAATGAATGTACATGTGCGTGGGTGGTCAAACGGGCGGAGCCATTCGTTTGACCGAGCCTTTTTGGCAACCTTTTGTGGCGACAGACAAAAGGTTGGGCAATAAATAAATTGATAATTGTTTACTGTCGTCTTATTGATTTTTGCTTCATAAATCAAAAACTCAGAATAGTGTTTTTTATTCCTTATTTTTCTTTCTTCACTTCCCCGTATCCACTACCACCCGTATCTCAACCGGTTGAAGGGCGGCAGCGGCTTCCTTCTTTGGTTCCGGTTTTAAGATCGGTTGCAGTTTTGCATCCAGGTAATGAGTCATATCAGGATCATCGGTGAAAAAGGCTTCCGCCTGTTGCCGGTAGGCTGCATCAATAGGAGCGGGCAGCAGGTGGGTGCTGTTGTTGCGGTCGTACAGCAACATACCGTTTTTATGTACCCAGCTAAAAAACAAGTTGCCTTCGTTTAGCTGGCGCAATACAAAACCCAATGGATGAATGACCATATTTGCCGTTCCAAAATGCGCGATCATTTCCTGTATTTCCGCCCGCTTTTCTTCATCCACCACTATGGCGCTTGGGGTGATGATGAGCAGGTTGCAGGTGAAGCGCCGCTCTTCCGCCGGCTGCTTTTTTACAAAGGCGCTTCGCGTGGCACTTACACTGGTTTTGCAACCATAGCAGTAAATGATGAGCGCGTTCAATTGTGCCGCGATTAATTTTTTAATACAATGCAGGGCGTTTTGTTCTTTGCCATTGAGCTGACTGATATAATTTTTCATGGTTTTATTTTTAAAAGGTGAATAATATATTTTTTGGACTGAAGCAATGCTATTGCACTGTGTTTTTATTTGTGTTGAAAAGTTGATGCTTTCGAATTAAAGAAACGTCAATTGCAATAATGCCGCTTCGGTCTAATCATAGAAGTACTGAAGCCGAGCGTCCCGCCATCCCGGTTGCTAAAAGAGGCGGGACATACCACTATATTCTGAAGCTGATAGTAGTGCCCGCCGGAATCAGGCGGTAATTGATTCCGGCTGCCCTTTTTGCGATCCTTTTTAGGCAAACAAAAAGGATCAGAAAATTAATAACCGGGCTTTTTATACAAAGTCGAACTGTTTCATCTAATGCGCTACTTCTCCGAAAAGCTTAAACAAGTTTTAAATTGAATACTAAAACTCCGTTAACGCCGGTTTCAGCTCCCCATCCACATGCGTTACCTCCCGCACATCAATGAGGTGGGCAGCTTCCATCAGCTTGGTAAGGTGAAAATAGATCCGGAGCAGATCCAGGTCACAACCATCCGTATGGCTGGCCAGGGCATACTCCACAATGGTGTCCATATCCTGCCGCCATTGTTCCGGTTTTTGATAATTAAAAAAGCGATGGAAAACAAGGTAAGGGTTCCGGTATTCTGCTGGCGTTAGCGTTTTGGGCAGGTATTCCCATTCCGGGCAAAGCGAGCGGGGGCGGGCATATAGGCGTTTATCCGTAAACTGATCCCAGTCTATTTTTAAAGCACTGGTTTCCTTTTGCTGTGTCAGGCGGCGGGCGGCCAGCAGCACGGAGCCAATGACTTTGAATTTGTTTAGCACTGAAGCCGGATCCTGTTTGTTATAAACTTTCAGGCTTGCGGCGGCAAACAGCACCTGGAGGATGGTGGTGCGGTAGGAGTAGATGTCTGCATAATTAAAGCATTCTGCAAAAACCTGGCGGGGGTCTGTAACCGTAGTATAGCACCAGCCAAGGGTTTGGAACGGATCTTTGTTTTTGTGTTTTTTCATTTTGTGTTTATTTTAGGTGAGTGTATTAAAACGTGCACGTCATACGGCCGGCGAGGCTTAGCCCAGGCAATTCTGCAATAAGAGCACGTCATCCCGAACGAGCCGGACCCTGCCCAACCAATTCTACAATAAGGACGCGTCATCTCGACGAGGAGGGCCGCGCCCGACGAGGAGAGATCTCCTGCTAAAAAAAACGTACTGCAACTTAGTTTCACTGCTACGAGAACGAGATTCCTCGCTTCGCTCGGAATGACGGTTTCATAAGACTACCACCCACAAAAGAAGCGTGGGTTGGTCCTTACCGTGTTAAAGGGCTACGACACCCCGAATCCGAATAAGAACGCCCACGCTTGTATCTTTAAATATATACCATATAAATTAAAGAAAGCATGAGCGATTTACCTTAATCTCGGATTCTTAAAAGGTCGTAGTTTTTAACACGAGAATAAAAGCAAATGCGCTTGTTGCGATATAAGCATTGCTGAAATATTTTTGATTATGTGCTATTATAAAACATAAAATAATAGGTTAGAGTTAACTTATGTATAGAAAAACAGTACTAAAGTATGGATAAACTTTTAATCAACCAAATAAAAGTATATTTTTTTTATCTTTCTCTGCGTTTCTTCCGAATAGATGTATAGAAAAACCTAATAATCAATGACTAAACTAGGAGAATATTTAGCCCTAAAATCTGTCAACAAATCAGAAGTAGCTCGCAAAACTGGACTTACAAAGGCAAGAATGAATGAACTCACTTTAAATGAACGTAGTCATTTAAGAGCCGAAGAGCTATACTTAATTGCATTGGCAATTGATGTGAAGCCAATTGAATTGTTGGAGTATGTATGTGAGGGGGTGAAGCTGGTGGGGCAGAGGTAGACACAAAATGACTGTAATTCGGCATATACAATTGAACTGACTACAAGTTGTCTATTTTTTTTGGTTCCAATTTTTTATATTCACCAATCATGAAATCATAAAACGATGAAATTATATAAACCACGATCAATAAGAAATTTAAAAGAAAATATAGCGTTATTATTTTATATAGATTTGTAACAATCCCTCTAATTGTTAAAGGAATATCAATCAAATTTAAATTGAATTCAAATCTTATTTCAGCGATATCGAAAGAGCAATAATTAGTCAATAAATTTAACGCTAAAAGTAAAATACAAAGTAGAGCAATCAAAGTTTCATACAGGGTGAGAACTGTTATTTTTTTAAAAAAGTTTATCAACCGTCTATTTATGTTAGCTCTTTCTCTAGATTGTCTTGCTCCCTGAAGTACGGCCTCGGTATTTTTAAATTTATCGTAAAGTGCTATTAGAAACGTGAATAGCAATCCGATAAACAATGATAAGGCACTTATAATGTAACCACAAAAATTTTCGGAAAAGCTTTTTTGGAAAATAATCGTCATTGATATAGCAATAAAGAGGATCACCCATTGCTTTTTTGTAAAATAGAACTTTGGTTTGTTTTTTTCATTTTCTTCCTTCTTGGCACCAATCTCCTTGTACTGATACTCATGAGCTTGATTTATTAATTCACGTATATTGCCATTAAAGTTCATCTAATTGGTTTTTTTCCTCAATTTCGGCTAAAATCTCTTTTAGCACTCTTGCGCAAACGTTTTTTACCTGATCAAAATTTGGAACGCCTGACTTTTCATTTAATTCTACGCCTTCATTTTTTAAGAATATGGTTGGCCGAATACTTGATATTTGCTCATTAATGTCAAAGTGGGCTTGACCTTCGTTATTTTTAATAAATACTTTTGCCTTTTCGCCAAGGGGTTTATCCTCAAATTTCTTTTTACCAAGTATTTTTGAAAGGGCGCTTATATTTTTGCCTTCTGGCTTAACTTTTCCACTTGAAGAGATAGGCTCAATGCTCAAAGTAACCTTAAATCCTTCAATTGAAGAATCAATCTCACTTCTAAGATTGTTGCCAATTCCTACGATCTGTTTATATTTAAACATAACGAGGTTGGACGTTTCTGTAAACTCCTTAACAACACGATCAGGTACGTAATTGTTAAACACGAGATCAAAGTAATAATCAGGGCAACTAAACATTTTCTTTATTAGTTCTTTAAAAGGTTGTTGAACTGTTTCCTCCGTATAAGACTGAATTAATAGAACTCCCCTGAAGCTATCTAATGGTGCATACAAGTAAAAATAATATTTATCCAATACTGCCTTTGTTGAGCTTATCGATTCTCTTTCTTTGTTGTTTTCAATATCTGCTAGTTGTTTTGTGATACCATATTTCCCTCCATCGATTGTACCTTCTATTATAAAAGAATCAATGTGCGATTTAATTGATGTATTAGGTACGCCATCGCGCATTTGTTGAATCCCTAGAACTTTTTGAGATTTTTTGTCGTTAACTAATGCAGCGCCGCCTAATGTTTTTAGAAAATCTTGGAAAAGTTGATTGAAAAGATGATTGTCATCGGCTGTTCCTTCTGCCAAGAATTTTTTTCGCAAAAATGTCTAAAAGAGGGGTCTTCATCAGTCGCGGGGCGTAATTCTATCAAATAAGCATTTAATATTGGGTTTAATGGCATACTAATTAATAATTTAAGTTAATAATGTTTTTTTTAATAATCGCGCCAGCAGCATATAGTACTACAAAGCACAACAATGTCGAAGTAATACTTAATTGGGATGCAAACAGTTGGTTTTAATAATGCAGATTAGTTTGATATCTTTCAGTATAAGTAATTGCTCTTCATGATAAATATATAAAAAATACATATTGCTTCAAAACTTTATGTATGAAACGTTTTCTAAGCTTTCATAATCTGTTGTCAATAGCGATAAAAAGAATAGCATCAATATAGTAATGGAATGAGTAGTCATTTATATGCAAATCGATCACTTCAAAATCTTTAGTTCATCAATTTTATTCTTTGCCGCTGTAAATGCTTCATCTATTGCATCTGCATTGTCAATGAACAAAGTGTTATCTGAGCCATATTTTTCTAAGGTAATGTACCATTTGGCCTTTCCCTTCTCTACATAATAACCTACCTGAAAACCATCATCCGTTACAAATTTGTTTTCCATATAATCAGGGTTGGCTGCAATGTCATTACCAACTTCTGCCTTTAGTGCCTTTACAGCTTTTAAAACTTCAATCAGATCGCTATATTCAATTGAGGCCGTAGTATTGCTGTATTGCCCTTTCTTTACAATCTGATAAAAATACCCATTTATAGTACCGCTGGAAATTTTGCGTACCCTTGTTTCTGCTCCAATATAAGAAGTTTTCATGTTGGGTAATTTGGTGTCTACAAATCGCATGAGGCTACCCGTTTTTGAGGCGAAAGCATCCATTTTGGTTTTAAATGTTTCTCCTTCTTTTTTTACTTCTTGTCCATAGGAAGTTATAGCAGTGAGAATAATTGCAGTAATAGTTAATAGTTGTTTAGGCATGGTATCAATAATTTATTTGGGACGAAGTTTTGTCTTTTGTCTCTTAATTTTTTACGGGAAGCCGTAAGGTTGTAAAATACTGGAACAAGATTCCGGAGAGATCCCTCCGCTTACCCGCTGGGGCGGGCTCGGTCGGGATGACAATAACATGAACGCTCGTCGATGACGGGGCGGGGCGTTGCTCCTTCATATTCCACAGCACAAGAGTGCGACGCAAGACTGATGCCCTATGCACCCCAGCCTGGCCAAAAAATATTTAGGAATCAATGTATGTTTTTCCTATTTTTAATGCAACGAAAAAGCCCTTAAATAAACCTTTTAAAACCACTTAGCCCCAACACCATAAATAAGGAAAACCCAATTCTTTTTTTATAACCTAAAAAACAAAGCAAAATGACAAATGCTACCTTTAACCGTGTGGATGCCACACTGACCCCCGAAGCCGTACAAACCGTAAAAGACCACATTGCCGCCATTCAGCAATCGCTGCCGTTTTTGGTGGGCCTTACGGGCACAGAGCGCATGGCGCTGCCAAAAATTAATGTGGGCAACAAAGTGTTTACGGAGGATGCCATACAGGCGGCTGTAAACAATACGGCGCTGCTGCCTTCGTTTGTAAGCGTGGATGAAATGAAGAAAGACCTGTCGCTTTATCACAGTCTGGATGAGCTGGTGCTGCTGGTGCAGCAACTGGCGGAAAAACTGTCGGACACGCAATTGCTGGCGGGCAGCGAGGCCTATACCAGCGCGCTGGCTATTTACAAAATTTTTGGGGCAGCTGCTGACGCCGGAGTGCAGGGCACTAAAACCCTGCATGAGCAGTTGAAGCAACGCTTCGGCGGCCAGGGTAAAACGGGGGTACCCCTGCCTGAAGGTAACGGCCGGGTACCTAATTCCTAAACCGTTGATGCAATTTTCTAAACTGATTAAGGAAAAACCTAAACTGGTTTAGCAAAAAACTTAACCAACCCACCTGAAAGCTTCGCCCGCGAAGCTTTTTTCTATACCGGGGATATAAGAAACCTTTGATGTTCAAGCTTCTGGGTGGGGGGCACCACCTGCGCAGGCTGGCCGGTTTTGAAAAAAGCTTAAACAGTTTGGGGTTTTGCTTCGCGCGTTTAGGTAAAAGCTAAGCGGGTAAAGGTAAAGGGTACGGGGGGCTAGCTAAAGGGTGGGTGTGCCTGCCTAAGAGGTGCCCTGCCGGGAGCGTTTGGTGGGTTAGTGTGGGTGGGGGTAGTCTCGTGCAAGTCCTGCTGGTCCCACAAGTCCCACTAGCATGTGTGACAAGGGCGACCTGTAGGACGATGAATTGGTGTTTAAAGGATAAGATTCCTCTTTCGCCTTGCGGCGGAAATCGGAATGACGATTGAAATGGGATTGGTTTTTATAAGGTGGACGCCTCCTGTATTCGTTAAACTTTATTTTTAACTTTACCTAAAATGTATAACCATGAAAAAAGACAAAACACAACAAGCATTATCAGTGTTTGAACAAATTAAGCACACGGATGAAAACGGCAATGAATTTTGGATGGCGAGGCAGCTTGCCAAAACACTTGATTATACTGATTTTAGAAATTTTTCCGGCGTAATTGAAAAGGCCTGGGAGGCCTGTAAAAACAGCGGGCATAACCCTTTAGAACACATCGTTGAAACCAACGAGGTGTTAATTGCCGGGCAGGGAGCAAAACAAACTTACTCAAGCTATAAACTATCCCGTTATGCCTGTTATTTAATTGTACAAAATGCAGATCCGTCCAAAGAAGTAGTGGCACTTGGCCAAAGTTATTTTGCCGTACAAACAAGATTGCAGGAAATAACGCAGATGGAAGCCTATAACCGCCTTAGCACCGAAGATGAAAAAAGGCTTTTTCTGCGTAATGAAATGACTAAGCACAATATCCATTTAGCTGCTGCCGCCAAAAATGCCGGAGTAATAACTTCTCTTGACTATGCCATTTTCCAAAATCATGGTTATATGGGTTTGTACGGGGGGCTTGATGCTAAAGGCATACATAAGAGAAAAGGGCTTGCGAAAAGCCAGCAAATACTTGACCATATGGGAAGTACCGAACTGGCTGCCAATTTGTTTCGTGCCACGCAAACAGAAGAAAAGTTGCGAAAGGAAAACATTCAAGGTAAGCCAAAGGCCAACCAAACTCATTTAGAGGTAGGCAAAAAAGTACGCCAAACTATTAAAGAACTTGGAGGAACCATGCCTGAAAACCTGCCTACGGCCAGCAGCATTAAAAAACTGGAAACAGCGGCTAAACCAAAACAATTAAAACCCAAGCGGAAAAACTAGTTTGAATTGCACCCACTGCTCTTCACAGCCGCCGGCCATCAATAATTATTTTAACTTTACCTAAAATGTATAACCATGAAAAAAGAATTGATCACCGAATTATTACAAAAATTTGAAGCTGCCTGTTATGAAATAAAGGGCGTGGAATGCTGGAGCGCCCGGGAGCTGCAACCCATTTTGGGCTATAGCCGCTGGGAAAACTTTTCTAATGCGCTGGATAAAGCACGTAAATCCTGCGAAGCCGCCGGGGAAACGGTGACGGACCATTTTCGTGATGTCACGAAAATGGTCATATTGGGAAGTGGATCTCAACGCGAAGTTCAGGATATTGCCCTTACACGTTACGCCTGCTACCTGGTAGCGCAGAACGGCGATCCGGCCAAACCGGCCATTGCTTTTGCACAAACTTATTTTGCGGTGCAAACCCGCAAGCAGGAAATTATTGAACAGCGCCTGCTGGAAGTAGCAAGGGTATCGGCCCGGGAAAAACTGACAAAATCGGAGAAAAAGCTGTCGGGCATTATTTACGAACGCGGGGTGGATGAGCAAAGTTTTGCGCTGATTCGCTCCAAGGGAGACCGGGCATTGTTTGGCGGCTTTAGCACGGCGGATATGAAAAAGAAACTGAGCGTGCCTGCTAATAGAGCCCTGGCAGATTTTTTGCCTACGCTTACCATAAAGGCCAAGGATTTTGCTACGGAGCTAACCAGTCATAACGTAGTGGAAAAAGACCTGAAAGGCAGCCAGCAAATATCAAAAGAACATGTAGACAATAATAAAGCGGTAAGGGATATGCTTAATGAGCGGGGCGTACAACCGGAAACATTGCCCCCGGCGGAAGACATAGCCAAACTGAAACGAAAGCTGGATGGCGATGCAAAAAAGATATTGAAGGATACCCGGAAAAAAAACATTTAGGAATCAATTTATATTTTTCTTGTGTTGGAGTAGCGGTGGCTTTTTGCCCGTCCCGCTAGTCCCACAAGTCCCACTAATTATATGCGACAAGGGCGACCTGTGCGACAGGCAGCTTATTTTGGGCTATGGATGCCGAAAAGCTGTTGTTTAATTATTAACACTTCTGAGCCGGTTCTTGCAATTGGTTTACACAGGATAACGCACATACATCCTGCGAAGCCATAGGGAACGCGACCGCAGACCATTCTGTTGATCTCAACGAGATGGTTACACGGGAGAAATTGTGAAGGACGGGGCTGACCAAAAAGCAGGGAGTTAACAATTAGCCGGAAATCCGAAAAGACGGGAAGGTGCTGTTTTTCAATATCTTAAGACTTGCCGCTTCACCGCCTTACCGGCCCACAAAATACTTTTTAGTCACCCCCGTCATATCCGGAAGCCGTTCGCGTCTTGTAGTTCAGACCTTCATAAACAATGCAACCCTGCTGCTTTCCTTACCCTAAAAGTTTAATTTTGCTGCCATGAACAAACAACGGGAATGGCACTTGATTGCCCTGCACCCCAATGAATTGAACTTTAACGAAGAAGGCCTGGCTGAAATAAAAGTAGCGGGCAAGCAACTGTGTATTGCACGGGTGAAGGAACGGCTTTTTGCCTGTGCTGCCAAATGCCCCCACGCCGCCCACCCGCTGGTAAACGGCTATGTAAACGTGCAGGGGGATATTGTTTGCGCACTGCACCGCTATAAATTCAATTTAGAAACGGGCAGAAACACAACGGGCGAAGGCTATCCACTGAAAACCTACCCTGTGGAAGAACGGGAAGATGGGTGGTATGTGGGTATTGAAAAAGGATCCTGGTTTGGGTTTTAGGATTCAGGGAGGCCCGCAAATGGCGCACATGAACTTGATGATCAAAGGGCTGGCGGAAGCAATCTTATTTCCATAATACCGTCGTCCCGAACGAAGCGAAGCGGAGAGAGGGATCTCGTTCTCATAGCAGTTAAGTAAGTTACAGGATGTTTTTAAGCTCGAGATCTCTCCTCGTCGGGCGGGGCCCTCCTCGTCGAGATGACGCGTTCTTATTGGAGAATTGCCTGGGCAAAACCCTCCTTATCGGGATGACGCCTTAAAAATATAGTAACCGGGAAACAAGCTACCTCCGCCTGATCCGTTTACAAAACAAGCCGACAAGAACTATACTCTTTTATGAACATAGTAATGGTGTATACCCCGGCAGGTAAAAAATATTCCGGTCAACCCTAATAAGGATCTTACAGGGTTTACAACCTGCCATTGTAGGAGGGCACTCCTCATTTCCGCTGCAGTTGCCTTGCTTGTTAATGAAAAAATAAGTACATCCCGCGGAATGAAATAATATAAAGTCAGCAAAAAGATACAGGCGTAAAGAACGAAGGAAAGTGAAAAATAAAGACGCAGCCGCCGGTCTTTCCAGAATAGTATAATTAATGAAAGTACCAGCAACTGGTTTATGGGCGCAACCAAACTGAAAAAAGTTCTCGGGTCAAGATGACTATAATAAATCCTTGCCGTTTCAACGGACCGGGGAATATCGGCACTCCAGATGCGGGCATCTATCAGTGTATAGTAGACCGTAACCATCATCAGGCCGGAGGCGGTGATAACGGATAAATAAAGAATTATTTTTTTCATGGCGGATCAGCTTTAAGTAAAAAAAGAAGTATTGCTCTTAGAAAGACGTTTATACCGCCGGAATACTTTAAGCTGGTCTGAATTTTAGGGCTTAATTTGGCCCGCAGGCTGCCTGGAAATACGCAGATGGCAATGTTTTAGTATTTTACTGTCTGTTTGGGTATTAAAAACAGGGTCAGCCAAAAAACTGATTATGGATAAATATGCAGATCGATATTATATGCGTATCAAAATGGTATTGCTTTGCTGGCTTCTTGGCACTCAGTACAGCAGCTTTGCACAACAGGATCTGCCGTTTCAATACGTGCGGATGGATTCGTCGAATAAATGGATCGCTGCCGCGTTTGATCAGCGTATTGTTGACAGTGTCCATATCGTTGGCTTAGGCGAGGCTACGCACGGAGCGCAGCAAACTTCTGCAATAAATGTAGCAGTTGTTAAATATTTGATCGGTAAAAGAGGATTCCGGCAGCTTTTATTCGAATATCCGAATGCCTCGCTCGCTGTTTTAAATTATTATCTGACGGAAGAAAAATTTAAGAACATTGATACACTTAATTTGCTGACAGCGGAAGCCAGAGCGGGTTCTGTAACTGACCGCTCTTTTTTTGAGCTGATGCAATGGTTAAAGCAATTTAATCTGACGCACCCGAAGGATATGGTTCAGTTAAAAGGTTTTGACATTTCCGGAGCAGGCAGATCATTTGTAAACTATTTTAGATCAAACTTTAACACCCTGCTTGACAGTATAACAAAATTAAATGTTGCCAGGTCGATGAGGGAAATGAGTAGCATAGACCACGCAGAGCAATTGATTATTGAATGGTTCTATAAAAATCAGGATACAGTGCAACGGCGGCTAAAAAAGTATTATCCGGATTTGCTATATAACGTGCGCAATGCAGCCTGGGCGCTGCAACACACCGAGCGGCAAAAGGTTAATTTTTATGGAGCCTCGGCATTCAGAGATAGCATTATGGCGGTTAATATTAATGAACTGGCTTCTTCAACTAAAACGATTGTCTGGACACATAACTTACATGTTACTACAGCGGACAATGTTGTGTCCATGGGAAATTATTTAAAAAAATTACGTTCTGACTCTTATACAATAATTACCGATTTTACTAGATCGGGAAAGGTTTATGTTGCTACAAAAAGCAATGAGCTTGCGGTTAAAAGCGTAGTTCCCTCAAAAGAAACAGCCTCTTATAAATTGGCTGATAAATACAAATTGCCGGCAGGAGTAGTGTTTTACAATGATCTTATACCTGTGAAAAAAATTGGGGTTTTGTTTAATTCCATTGACAAGTTTGGAAATAATATAATACTTGGGAAAGGACATGGGTTTGATGCAATGATCCTATTGGATTTATTAACCGCTGCAGAGCCGTTTTTACTAGACATTCAAGGACCGGTTACGGAAAAATAAAAAGGGAATAGAGGTTTCAATACGCTCTACTCCCTCTTTTAAAAAGTTCTTACCTTACTCCCCCGTAACCGCCGCTGCATCCAGCATCCAGATCGTTTGCCCTTTTGCTGGATTTACGCCCTGCACCGGAAACAGGTGTTTGGCATTTTTGACAAATATCTTTTTAAGTACGGGGTATTTATTGGCATCGCCTACAAGCAGCATCACTTGTTTGCTTTTATTGATAAGCGGGTAGGTAAAGCTGATCCGCCAGGTCTGTTTGCTTTCGACCCAAACCTCTTTTACCAGCCGTTTTTGTTCGTTCAAAAGGGTAGTGCCGGGGAATAAGGATGCGGTATGGCCATCATCGCCCATGCCCAAAAGCGTCAGATCAAATGATGCATTCCTGCCCAGCACGGTTTTTACACTGGCTTCGTATGCCGCTGCGCAGGCAGCAGGCTCCCCTTTGGTAGGGGTAATAAAAATATTTTTCTTCGGAATTTTTACATGATCCAGCAGTGCTATCTTGCTCGTTTTATAATTACTTTCATCACTGGTATGCGGCACAAAACGTTCGTCGCTCCAGAAAATAAACACTTTTTTCCAATCGATATTGCTGCTGAACTCCGGCTGCGCCAACAGTTCAAACAGGCGCTTGGGCGTGCTGCCGCCGGAGAAGGCAACGGTAAAGCGATCGTTAGCCGCAATGCTTTTTGCACAGGCATCTACAAAATAATAAGCCGCTGCCAGGCTCAATGCTTCTTTATCTTTCCAAATTAATTTTACGGGATTACTCATGATTTTATATTTTTTCTGCGTTCTGTACAAGGAGTGCGGTCCTGCTGGCCGGGTGTCGGCAGTTCCACCCAGTTAAAACCATCTTTTTTTATCAGTTGCGCTGCTTTTTTGGGGCCGCAGCTTCCGGCGGTATATTTCTCCAAACCTTTTTTCCCATCTTTCGCCCATTGGTTCAAAATAGGCATTACAAGGGTCCAGGCGGTTTCTACCTGGTCGGCGCGCATAAACTGTGCAGCATCGCCTTCCAACGCGTCTAACAAAAGCGTTTCGTATGCTTCCGGTGGCTGTTCGGCAAAGGATTCTTTATAAGTAAAATCCATTTCCACCGGCTTTAGTTTCATATAGGGACCGGGTACTTTTCCTTCAAACAATAATAAAATTTCCTGCTCCGGCTGAATACTGATGAGCAGCTGGTTGGAGGTTACATCATCTTTAAAAATTTTATGCGGCGAATCTTTAAAGCTGACTACAATAAGCGAGGATTGTTTGTTCAGGCATTTACCGGTTTGTAAATAAAAGGGAACACCCTTCCAGCGCGGATTATCGATAAAGAACCGCGCTGCCACATAGGTTTCAGTGGTCGAGTTTCTGGCGATATTATCTTCCTCCAGGTACCCCCGCTGCGGCTGGCCATTTATTTCCCCGGCGGTATACTGCCCGCGCACCACGTCTTCGGCAATGGTTTTGGGTGTAAACGGGCGCACACTTTTTAAAACTTTCACCTTTTCATTGCGAATGTCTTCTGCACCCAACCCGATCGGGCTTTCCATAGCTACTACAGAAAGCAGCTGCAGCAAATGGTTCTGGATCATATCGCGCAGCGCGCCGGCTTTATCGTAATAGCCACCGCGGGCGCCCACGCTTACCTCTTCGGCTACGGTTATCTGTATATTTTCGATAAAGTGGTAATTCCACAGCGGTTCAAAAATATAATTGGCAAAACGAAAGGCCAGCAGGTTTTGTACCACTTCCTTACCCAGGTAATGATCAATGCGGCAGATCTGTTTTTCTTTAAAATTACTTTCCAGCAATCTGTTCAAAGCCTTTGCTGAAGCGAGGTCTGAGCCAAAAGGTTTTTCTACAATGATGCGGTCTTTGTTGGCCTGGGGCGCCAGTTTGTATTTGGAAAGGGAAGTGGAAATAGTCTCGATAAACCGTGGCGCCACAGAATAATAAAACAGCCGGGTAGCCCGTGTGCCCCAATCTTTGTCGTTTTGACCTAAAATGGTTTTTAGCCGGGAATAGATATCGGCCTGGGTAAAATCACCCTGCACAAAATGCAGTTTTTTTATAAACTGCTTCCATTGTTTCGGATCGGCTTTTCCGCTTCTTGAAAAATTATTAATGCCCTCCAGCATATGTTTATAAAAAGCGGTCTCGGGAAGGTCCTGGTAATCTACCGCATAAATAACAAATTGCTGCGGCATATACCCGTAAATAAAAAGATTGTAAAAGGCCGGGATCAACTTGCGCCAGGCCAGATCCCCCGAACCGCCAAAAATGATAATATTGGCGGGCGTTTTTTTGAAATCCATGCGGGTTGAAATTTATTAATGGTGAACTTCTTTAAACTTATTTTCAAACCACATAGATTCATAGAATTCATAGTATTCATAGTATTCAAGGCTGCATAGTCTCCCCGCCATGGCGGGGAACATAGCTACTGTGTTTTTATATTTCTTGCGATCTATCATATCCTATGTGCCTATGTGGTTAAATGTTCAAACAACCTCGATATTATTCCACATCAGAAGGTTTATAATCCCAATCGGTATGAAAGATCCCTTCCTTATCGATGCGATGGTAGGTATGCGCTCCAAACAGATCGCGCTGCGCCTGTATCAGGTTCGCAGGCAACTGTGCCAGGGTATAGGCATCAAAATAATTTAAGGTGGAGGCAAAGGCTGCGGCCGGCATACCCGCATCCATGGCGGTTTTCAGGAACTGCACCACGGCGCCGCGCTTGCTTTTTAATTCGTCTACAAATTGTGATGAACCGATGATGTTGGAAAGATCGGGTTGCTTTTCGTAAGCGGTGAACAGATCATTTAATAACGCAGAGCGGATGATACAGCCCCCTCGCCAGATCTTTACTACTGTTTTAATATCGGTTTCGTATTTGTAGGTTTCTGAGGCCTTTTTTAACAGCTCCAGCCCCTGGCCGTAAGCGATCATAAAGGCGAAAACAAGCGCGTCCCGGCAGGCGGTTTTTAATGCTTCAATGTCTACGCCGGTCTTTTTGTTCTGATGGTCATATTGTTTTGAATAGGCCACCCGTGCGTCTTTCATTGAAGAAAGATACCGCATGGAAACAGAAACATCGATGGTGGACAGTGGAACATTCAGTTCCAGCGCGCTTTGCGAGGTCCACAGGCCGGTACCCAGCTGCTCGGCTTTATCAAGGATCATATCAACCAGATCATTACCGGTTTCGGGGTCTTTCTTTTTAAAGATCACTGAAGTGATTTCGATAAGGAAGGACTGCAGCGGGCCTTTATCCCAGTCTGCAAACAGGTTGGCAAATTCTTCGTTGGTGACGCCTTCGTTCTTCAGCAAGCCATACACTTCACTGATCAGCTGCATAATGGCGTACTCAATACCATTATGTACCATCTTTACGTAGTGCCCGGCTGCCGTGTGGCCCATAAAGGCCACGCAGGGCGCGCCCTCGGCCTTTGCGGCAACGGCTTCCAGGATATCTTTTACCAGGTTATAGCTTTCTATATTGCCGCCGGGCATCATGCTGGGGCCAAAGCGTGCGCCATCCTCACCGCCGGAAACGCCCATGCCAATAAAATGAATACCGGAATCCTGCAGAGCGAGGTATCTTCTTTCGGTATCAATAAAATGGGAATTGCCGCCATCGATCAGAATATCACCTTTTTGCAATTGCGGTACCAGCTCATTGATCACTGCATCTACAATTTTACCTGCCGGCACCAGTAGCATGATGATCCTGGGTGTTTGCAGTTTTGCAATTAATTCCGCAGAAGAAGCGGCGGTGGTAACGGGTTTGCCTTTACCGGCGTCTTCCATGATTTGCCGTTGTTTTTCATCGCGATCGTAACCACATACTTCAAAACCATGATCAGCAACGTTTAATACCAGGTTTCTGCCCATAGTTCCAAGGCCGATCATTCCAAATCTTGCTGCCATAAAAGATTTTTTATTTAAAGGTAATAAGGCATTAACGAAATCATAAAAGAAATTTCGCAGCCATACAATTTTAACGGGGATGCGGCGTTTTACGATGAATTTCGTTACTTTCACAAAAGGAAACGGCATTAGTTACTCGATTAATTGAACGAAAAGATTAGAAATGTTTAGCAGCAAAGCATTATTCAGAATGGCCTTGTTGATGGTTGTGTTGTATTCCTGCGGCACTTCCCAACCGGCACGGCGAAACGTGTTATCCCCCGGAAACCCCGCCACGGGCGCAACACAGCCCGCCGATAACCGATCGGGAAAGCATCCCAATCAAACTGTTTTTAAAAAACCCGAGCAGGTAACCCGGCGGCAGCAAAAAGAAGAAGAGCGTCAGAAGATCAATACAACGGTGGAACGCCGGGATGAACCCGCTACAGATACCAGGGACACGGCAGCAGCTAATTCGGCGTACAAATCGCCCTCCTATTATAAATACATTACAGACAGTATTCAGCGAACTTCCGCCAAAGCTTCTTATTATAAATCCACAGAGAGTCTTTTTAAGCAAATGGCGGTAGTGCCCAATCCGCAAAATCCCGCAGTTAATTCACAATGGTATACTACCGTAAATTTTGATGCGCGCAAACCCAATTTTATCATTTTGCATCATACCGGGCAAACCAGCGCGGAACAAACGCTGTTCACCTTTTCTATTACGCGTACGGGAGTAAGTTCCCATTTTGTGGTGGGTCGCGATGGAGTGGTGTACCAGATGCTGAATGAATATATGCGTGCCTGGCACGCTGGTAAAAGCCGCTGGGGCGCTATTACCGATATGAATTCCTGCAGCCTGGGTATTGAAATAGATAATGATGGGGATGAACCCTTTGCCGAACCTCAGGTTCAGGCTTTGATAAAACTGCTGAGCTACCTGAAAAATAAATTTGGTATCCCACAGGCGAATTTTATCGGCCATGCGGATATTGCGCCCGGCCGTAAGGATGATCCCTGTAAATATTTTCCCTGGAAACGCCTGGCAGAAGCGGGCTTTGGGTATTGGTATGATTCTACCAACCTGCAGCAACCCCCGGCAGACTTTAACGCCCTGCTGGCCCTGCGGGTGATTGGCTATGATGTCAGCAACCAGGCAGCGGCTATTAAATCATTCAAACTGCATTTTGTTCAGACAGATACCACACCGGTACTCTCGGATTACGACAAAAAGATCCTTTATAACGTGTACCTGAATTATATGTAAGAGAAAGGGGTTTAAATCTGTGAGAACAAAAACATCATAAATTCAATAAGTATCCGCCAAATCATTTAATTTTAAAAAGATAATTTTGTACCTCTCCGTTTTTAACAGGGAGGTTTTTTATTTAACGAAACGATATTAATGACAGAAGAACATAAACGGCTGGCTGTAAATGCAAAAAAATCGATTCCCCTGGAACAATGGGGCCCCTATGTGAGCGAGCGGCAGTGGGCAACGGTGCGGGAAGATTACAGCCAGCATGGCGATACCTGGAACTATTTCCCCTTTGATCATTCCCACAGCAGGGCGTATTTGTGGGGCGAAGATGGCCTGGCCGGTATTTCGGATTATTTTCAAAATTTATGTTTTGCCGTTGCCTTATGGAACGGGCAGGATAAAATACTAAAAGAACGCTTGTTCGGACTGGGCAATCACCAGGGCAATCACGGCGAGGACGTAAAAGAATTATATTTCTACCTGGATAACCTGCCTACGCACTATTACATGGAATACCTGTATAAGTACCCGCAGCAGGCCTTTCCTTACGAGCAGCTGAAAGAAGAGAACCGCAAAAGAGGAAAAAATGAAGTGGAATATGAACTGCTGGACACGGGCGTTTTTGATAACAAACAGTACTTTGATGTGCATGTTGCTTATGCCAAGGAAACCAGCACTGATATTGCCATCCGCATCAACATAACCAATCTGTATAACAAACCGGCGCCGGTTACGGTATTGCCGTTGCTGTGGTTTTATAACCGTTGGGCAAATGGGTCTAATACCAGCGTACCGGATATCGCTTATATAGATGAGCAAACCGTACGTGCCCATCACAACCGGTTGGGCGATTATTATTTTTATTTTCAAAATGCCGATGACCGGCTATTTACCGATAATGAAACCAATTTTGAGAAATTATTCGGTACGCCCAATGAAAGCATTTTTGTAAAAGATGCATTTCATGATGCGATTATCGATGGGAAAAATATCGGTGACTTAAGAAGCCGGAAGCATGGAACGCGCTTTGCGCCTGTGTTTGAACGGATGGTAGGCGCGGGGGAAACCATTTCCATCTATTGCCGGCTGGCTGGTAACCAGGTGGCAGCCCCTTTTGACGATGCATTTATGTCGCTATTCGAAAGGCGGAAGCGGGAAGCAGATGAATTTTATGAAACGATTTTCCCCAAAGGGATCGACAGACACCTGGCAAAAGTGCAGCGCCAGGCATTAGCCGGTTTGCTGTGGAGCAAACAATATTATCATTATGATGTGGAACGCTGGCTCACAAAGTCAGATGGCATTACGCCGATCAGCGCCTCACGGTTATACGGCAGAAACAGTGACTGGACGCATTTAAAGAATCAGGATATCATCTCAATGCCGGATAAATGGGAGTATCCGTGGTATGCCGCCTGGGATCAGTCGTTCCAGTGTATTTCCATGGCCGTGGTGGACCCCGTTTTTGCAAAGAATCAGCTTTTGCTGCTGATGCGCGAGTGGTTCATGAAACCCGACGGGCAGCTGCCTTCTTACGAATGGAATTTTGACGACGTAAACCCGCCGGTGCAGGCCTGGGCAGCACTGGAAATTTACCAGGTTGAAAAAAACCGGACCGGTGTAGGAGACATCGATTTTCTTAAAAAAGTATTTAATAAGCTGACCATCAATTTCACCTGGTGGATCAACCGCAAGGACCTCAAAGGAGATAATATTTTCGAGGGCGGTTTCCTGGGGCTGGATAATATTGGCGTATTTAACCGCAGCTATCACGATAAAGGCGCCATGCAACTGGAACAGGCAGATGGCACCAGCTGGATGGGGATCTACGCACTCAATATGATGGATATTGCGCTCGAGATTGCTGTGCAGGATCCCGCTTTTGAAGACATGGTAACCAAGTTCTTTGAGCATTTTGTGTTGATCGCTGAGGCGCTTAATGAGCATGTATTATGGAATGAAGAAGACCAGTTTTTTTATGATGTATTGCGCATAAGGGACGGGGCTTCGGAACCTTTGAAGATCCGCTCCATCGTAGGGCTTACGTCTATTTATGCAGTAAGCGTTATTAGTAAGAATGTATTTGAAAAGTTACCCGACTTTAAAAAACGGTTTGAGTGGTTTAAAAATTATCGTTTAAAAAATGACCTGTTCTGGCCCAATGAAGAAAAAGGCGACGGGGAAGAAATGCTGATGTCCTTAGTGCAAAGCGACCGGCTGGAAGCCTTGCTCAGACGGCTGTTAGACGAAACGGAATTTTTATCGGAGGGGGGAATAAGGGCCTTATCAAAATATCATGAAGCCAATCCTTATTCGGTTACTATTAATGGCGATGTGCATTCTATTCAATACGACCCCGGCGATTCTACTTCGGATATGTTCGGCGGTAACTCCAACTGGCGCGGCCCGGTCTGGATCCCCATAAATTTTATAATTATCCAGTCCATACGAAGGTTGGGGAAATTTTATCACGATGCCTTTACGATGGAATACCCCACCGGATCGGGCAATAAAATGAATCTTTTTGCCATCTCTAAGGAGCTGTCAAAAAGGGTCATCAGTCTTTTTCAAAAAACGGCAACAGGGGAGCGCCCTGTTTATGGCGAATACAACTGGTTCTTTAACCTTCCGGAGAATGAGGATCTAATCTTGTTCTACGAATATTACAACGGCGATTCCGGCCGCGGTCTGGGGGCCAGTCATCAAACGGGCTGGTCGGCATTGGTGGCAGAAATGATCAGTGAGCTGGTGGATAAAGAATAAGACCTGTGAGGTTTCCAAAAACCTCACAGGTCTTACATAAAAAAAGCATCGCGTTTTTGTTTCCATCCCGGTTTCCCGGTTTGTCACTTACTAACCCGATGCTTTTTAATAGCTTCTGCTTTGTCGCCGCTTCAATTTTGCCGCAGGGCATTGCTCTCAACAAGAACAACACTTTTAGCGCTGCAAAATACACAGCAACTGGCAAGGCTTCCGCTGTTTTTTTGCTTACCATTCCGGGCGACCGGCAACACCTGGGGCTAAGCGCTTCGATGCATTGCTGCATTTTTGCAATTTATCCTTCGCTGCGCTGTCTTTCCTTTCCTGAATAAGCAGGAGACAACTGCTTCTGACGGTATCCCAATCCTGCTATCCGGCTTTGCGTTTTTACGGCTCTGCCTCGTACCAGTGGCGATTGAAATCCTTTTTGCCAAAGAGCGTGTCATTGCTTCTTGTGAAAAATGCTACTACAATCTTTTCAGAACATAATTGCTTTCATCAATTGCACTTTGAAGATACTAATCAGAAATGCCCTTTTCCAAATTTTCCGGGCGGTTGTTATGCAGTTCTTGTGAACAGGATAATGCACCATTTTGGCCCTTTATCCACCCTAATGAACATTTGTAAACAGGTTGTTGACATAAAAATACACAATGCCATATGATCGAACTAATACAGTATACGCAGCACAGGCTCTCTCCTGTTTTTCAATTGACAAGTACAGTCAATTGAAAAATGTATATTTTTATAGAAACCTGACACGCAAAATGAACCGCTTTATCAAAATGGGAATAGGAATGGCAGGGGCGGGTCTTTTATTTGCAGCTATAGCTATTCTAGCCTCAAAAAAGCGACAAGCTGTTACTCAGTCAATTAAAGATGCTTCACTGAAGCCAGGCAACGATTTTTATAACTATGCCCTCGGTATAGAGGTTCAAAATAGCCCTTGGGGTAAAGATGTGCTTGGGAATAATTTTGCCCTCCTACAGGGTTTCAATGCGAAGGCCTTAAAAGCAATACTGGAAAAAGCCCGGGCCAACAAAAATGCGCTGACTGGTTCAGTGGAAAAGCGCGTTGGTGATTTTTATGCGGCAGGAATGGATACAGCAAGTATTGAGAAACTTGGCTACACACCCATTAAATTTGAACTTGCCGCTATTGACACCATAAAGACCTTGCCAGGACTGGTAAAAAAAATAAATTACCTCCGCACCAGCGGCATCGCTTACCCGCTTTACGGGTTTTCTGTGGCAACGGATCCAAAAAATGCCGGAGTCATGATCCCTTTTCTGGAGCAGGGTGGTACCACATTAGCAAACAGGGATAATTATTTAAAAAATGATAAATACTCGGTTGAACTTCGCAACAGGTATTTAAAACTAATCTCCACGCTTTTTGGTTTAACCGGCACTTCTCCTCACAAAGCGTCAACCAATGCTGTAATTGTCTTTAATATAGAAAAACAATTAGCCGCGGCCCAGCTGAGCCCGGTAGAATTGCGCGATGTAAATAAAACATATAATAAATTTTACCTGGACAATTTTTCCAAAATCACGCCGGGGTTAGACTGGAGAACAATCCTGGCCGAACTGGAAGTAAAAGAACAGGATAGTGTTTTAGTAAGTATACCAGCTTTTTTTACAGCGGCGGCCGACCTGCTGAAAAGAGTTCCGCTTGAGGATTGGAAGCTGTATTTGAAATGGAACATTCTGAAAGAAGCCGCCCCCTACCTGAGCGCTCCATTTGTAAAAGCAAATTTAGCCTTTACCCCGATACCTGATAAAGGGATAGGTATACCCCGTGAAGAATGGCTTTCGTCTTTAACGGACGGCAGCATCGGAGAACTTCTTGGACAGTTATACGTAAAGGAATATTTTAAACCGGCAACAAAAGCCAAGGTGGAAGGGTTGGTAGCAAATCTGAGAAAAGCATTTGAAATACGAATAAAAGGGCTCAACTGGATGGGGGCCGCTACCAAACAAAAAGCGCTGAACAAGCTGGCGGCCATCCGCCTTAAGATTGGTTACCCTGATAAATGGGAAAATTACGAGGGACTGGAGATAAACCGACGCACATTTTTTAAAAATGTACAAAACGTTCGCAGCTGGCAATATCGTTTAATGATCGGCTGGCTGGGAAAGCCGGCAGACCGGGGGCGCTGGGAAACCACAGCGGCAACAGTAAATGCTTATTACAACCCGATGCAAAATGAGATTGTTTTTCCCGCAGGGATCCTTCAGCCACCCTTCTTTGACCTCAATGCAGATGATGCGGCGAACTACGGGGCAATTGGCACGTTGATCGGGCATGAAATGGCGCACGCATTTGATGATAATGGCAGTAAATTCGATGCAGATGGCACACTCAGCGACTGGTGGACAAATGAGGACCGGGAAAAATTCGAGGCCAAAGCAGCGGAGCTGGCAAAACAATTCGACAGCTATGTGGTGCTGGATAGCATTCATGTAAATGGAAAACTAACGCTGGGGGAAAATATTGCTGACATCGGCGGTTTGAATGCGGCCTATGCGGCCTTTAGGATGACCTCCGAAGGAAAGTCAACCCAAAAAATTGCCGGTTTTACTCCCCTTCAGCGTTTTTTTCTTTCTTGGGCGCAGCTCTGGAGAGAATATATGAGTTCGGAGTACTTGGCACAAATGGTTCTTGCGGACCCGCATCCACCGGGCCGGTACAGAACCATTGGCCCATTGGTAAATATGGATGTCTGGTACACGGCTTTTGATGTAAAGCCGGGAGAGAACTTGTATAAAAAGCCAAAGAACCGGATCTGCATCTGGTAGTTGCGCCAGTCTGGGAGAACAAACCCTTGTTCATCAACAGGTGCCCGGTTTGAAAATTTAAAAAGGGGAAGCACTGCTATTTAAAAATTATTTATTTTCACGACCAAATTAAGTAGTTATATGACCAAAATTTCAAAAACCGGCAGTTTGGGCCTCTGCCTTATGATCGCTTGCACAACCACTTTTGCACAGCAACAAAAAAAATTCATCGATCCGGCCAATATGGATCGTTCCGTAAAACCCGGCAATGATTTTTATGAATACGCCAGCGGTACCTGGGTTAAAAACAACCCCGTACCGGCAAAAGAAACCCGCTGGGGCAGCTTTAACGTACTGCGCGATTTTAATATCAACGCCGTAAAATCAATCCTGGAAAAAGCCAGCGCCAACAAAAATGCACCTGCGGGATCCGTTGAAAAACGCGTGGGCGATTTTTATGCGGCCGCCATGGACAGCGCAGCTATTGAAAAACGCGGCTACACTCCCATAAAAGCTGATCTGGCCGCTATTGACGGCATTCAGTCGGTTGCGGATGTTTTAAAAACCATCAATTATTTACGCCGGAGCGGAACGGCTTCTCCGCTTTACGGATTTTATGTGGGCCAGGACAGAAAAAATGTGGAAGTGATGATCCCCCAGCTGAGCCAGGGCGGAACGTCATTGCCCGACCGCGATAATTACCTGAAAGACGACAAACGTTCTGTAGACATAAGAGCGGCGTATGCAAAATATATTACCACGCTTTTTAATTTAACGGGTACTGATGAAACCGCTGCTACTGCAAATGCCGCCACTATTTTCGCAATTGAAAAACAATTGGCGCAGGCACAATTAAGCCGCGTGGAAATGCGCGATGCTTACAAAACCTACAATAAATTTGCTGTTGATGATCTTTCCAAAACCACACCAGGACTGGATTGGAAGGCCACCCTGGCGGACCTGAATGTAAAAGGTCAGGATACAGTGTTGGTGAATAACCCTGCGTTTTTGGTTACGGCCGCGCAATTGCTGCGTTCTGTGCCATTGGCCGATTGGAAGGTGTATTTAAAATGGAGCATATTAAAGAATGCCGCTGGCGGGCTGAGCTCCCCCTTTGTAAAAGCAAATTTTGCGTTCACCCAGGCGTTGACCGGCCAAAAAATACAAACGCCGCGCTGGCAGCGGATGTCGTCCTTAACAGATAACAGCATCGGAGAACTGTTGGGGCAGCTTTATGTAAAAGAATATTTCAAACCCGCGGCAAAAGTTCGCATGGAAGAGCTGGTGGCAAACCTGAGAAAAGCATTTGCGCTCAGGATAAAAAGCCTGGATTGGATGTCGGAAGAAACCAAGCAAAAAGCATTGGCAAAACTGGCGGCCTTCCATCCAAAAATTGCTTATCCTGATAAGTGGGAAAACTACGACGGCCTGGTGATCAACCGGAATACTTTTTTCGAGAACAACCGGAATGTGGATGCATGGGGTTATAATTTTATGATCAATAAGCTGGGAAAACCTGTTGACCGCACCCGCTGGGGGATGACGCCGCCAACGGTAAACGCTTATTACAACGCTACCCTCAATGAGATCGTTTTTCCTGCAGGCATTTTACAGTTCCCGTTCTTCGATCCCAACGCGGATGATGCAGTGAACTACGGCGGCATTGGCGCCGTTATCGGGCACGAAATGTCGCACGGTTTTGATGATAACGGCAGCAAATACGATGCGGATGGAACGCTTAGAAACTGGTGGACCGATGAAGACCGCAAAAAATTTGATGCAAAGGCCGGAGCGCTGGCCAAGCAGTTTGACGGATACACTGTACTGGATACCCTGCACGTAAATGGAAAACTGACGCTGGGTGAAAATATCGGAGACCTGGGTGGTTTGAACGTAGCTTATCAGGCGTTTAAAATGACCAAAGAAGGACAATCGAATCAAAAGATCGACGGCTTTACACCCGATCAGCGTTTCTTCCTGGCCTGGGCGCAGGTTTGGCGTGGTAATATCCTGCCGGAATCTGCAGCGCAATTGATTTTGACAGATCCCCATTCCCCTGGTGAATACAGAACAATTGGCGCTATCGTAAATATGGATCCCTGGTACAAAGCCTTTGACGTGCAGCCGGGCGAAAAATTGTACAAAAAACCCGAAGACCGGATCAGGATCTGGTAGGAGATTTTAGATTGTATTTAATCGAGAGGCGGTGAGATGCTGGTCGAAGACCATCGTCTTACCGCCTTTTCGCGTGGGTGTATGACAAATTCACCTTCCGTTGAATTCAGGTGGAGTGTGTTATGGCTCCCAGAGGAGCCCTGTGTTTATAGCGTCATCGTGATGAGACGCATCGGCGCCGTAGGACGCCGCGTAAACATGGGGCATTCCCTCCGGCGGAGTAGCTCAATTCCATTCTCATTTGATCACATTGCCCGATTTTGTCTACATTTATCGGCGCTATGGTAAAATTGATTGTTACAGATCTGGATGGTTCCTTACTAAATGATAAAAAAGAGCTGCCTGCTGATTTTTGGGAAATAGAAAAAACGCTGCGGGAACGGGGCATTGTATTTTGCATTGCAAGCGGGCGGCCGCACCACAACCTCGTCAATTTATTTAAACCCATAAGTAGCCATACCTATTTCTTGTCGGATAACGGCAGTTATGTTACTTATGGGAAAGAAACACTTTTAGTTAAAACGCTTGATCATCAAATAGTTGAAACGCTCGTTGCCGCCTCTCGCGGGCTCAATGAGGTGTACCCGGTGCTTTGCGGAAAGGATAAAGCCTATATGGAAGATCACAACGAAGCCTTACTGGGTCAGGCCTTACAATACTATCAATCCTACCAGATCGTGGATGATCTTACAAAAGTTACGGAACCCATCCTGAAAGTGTCATTGTGCGATTTACAAAACGCTGAAACCAACAGTTACCCGCATTTCAAAAAATATGAAAAGGACTATAAAGTAGCCGTAGCCGGTGAGCGTTGGCTCGATTTTACAGCTTTTGATGCCAATAAGGGCGCAGCAGTAGAACTATTGCAACAACGACTCGGCGTTGGTTACGACGAAACAATGGTGTTGGGCGATTATTTAAACGACCTGGAAATGATGGGCGTCGCCCGGTATAGTTTTGCCATGAAAAATGCGCATCGGGGGATCATTGCTGCCGCCTCTTTTATCACCGGCTCAGATAATAATCACAATGGAGTATTGAGGGCCGTCAGCGAATTGCTTCAGCTAAACCATAATTTTTCGTAAAACTTAAAAAAAGAACGGCCTTATACACAATAAAAGGGCAGCTAAAAGCGATATTAAGTGTTGTATATGATTTGCTTGCGGCTAAACTTTTTTTTGAGGTAATGAAATCGGCTGTCTTTATTTTTTTTATGATTTGCTCCCTGTTCGCCAACGCGCAGGCGCCGCGGTTGCAGCAGCAATTCAGCTGGTCACAGAATAACCGGATCATTCAAACTGTTGCGATCAGCGCCAAAGGCGATAAACTTGTTTTTGTAAAACGGGTCAATCCTAATGATTCAATAGCACTGAAAAACCGGTTGGATGAGGATCGTACAACGGAGAATTTGCTGCCCGGCAAAAATGATTCGCTTCATTCGGGAGATCCGGTCGTAAGCCTGGTCAACACAGCAAACAAGCATTTAACCCTGATCGATTATGGGTGGTCGCCGCATTTTTCGCCGGAGGGGGGCAGGGTGGTCTATGCGCATCAATCACTTCCTGTTGCCGGTAAAAAGATCACTGCCGCTGCATTAAAAGGAAATGATATCAAAATATTTTCGATAAAAGAAGGGAAAGCTCAAACGGTAGCCGCGCCGCAGGCCAGAGGCTTTTTGCTGGACCCGGTATTTACTGATTCTTCCACCCTGTTTTATAAAACCGGGGACGCAGTGAACGGTCCGTACGCCGGGGCTATTGCGTTGAACAGGCTCAACCTGCTGACAAAAAAAACGGAATTGCTGCGGAGTGCAAAGATCCGGCACCGGCTCTACGACCTGGTGGGGAATATCTATGGAACGGGTAATAATTATTCTTATATAGTATACAGCCCGCAGGACTCCACCTCGGGGCTGGCAAGCGAGTATGAGCACCTGTTGCTGCATGATAAGGATACCGTGCAGGATTTTGGAATCAGGCGTTTTACCAACCTGGAATTTAAATTTGCCCTGCTGCCGAAGAAAACATTGGTGTACCTGGATGATAATCATTTGATGACAGATGACACCAGTTATATCGTGTATTTTGAAAAGGGGAAAACGGTATCTAAAAAACCGATCAATTTTGAATTTTCAAAGGCATGGTTAAGCCCCGATGGAACGTATATGGCTTACCTGGATAGTAGTGCCGCCTGTTATGTGCTGCGCTTAAGCGATTTTTCCCGAACCCCCGTACCTCTCCCCAAAAAAGAAATATATTCCCTTACCTGGTCCGACAACGGACAGCGACTGGCAATTGTTCAGGAACACCCCAAAATCCCCAAAACGGATATGTTGTATTTGTTTACGGTAGAATGATTCCAACGGAGGAATTATAAAGCGATGATAATGAGCCCTCACGGGTAGGTTTTATCTTTTATCTGGTATCCTTGCGGTTATATCGGGTAAAAAAACGATAAACCAATCTGGTAAATTTTGCCTTGGCAAGAAATAAACGATTATACCCTTTTCAATTTTCGCTAATTCCAGATGTTCGATCTCTGAGGTATCCATGATCAGCACCGTGTCAAAAACTTTAAATCGCATATTCAGCTGTAGGAGATTGCCGTAAAAGTTGTCGCGCAATGTTAACTCATCCACATGATGCCCTCCTTCTGTAGCACGTATAAGTACCCGGTTGGAAGACAATTCGGGGCTACGCAAACCCAAAAAAACAAGATGAATGTTGTAGCCGGCTCTTTTAAATCGATCTACAATTTCCCAACTTTCGTCTTTTGAAAAATGCCCTTCATAAGCAAAATCTTTTTTACTATTTAGCGCCTCTTCAGCCAAAGAAAGAAAAACGTGGTCAACGTACACAGAAGCTTGCCAGTTTAGCTCTTTTTGAACTTTTAGTCCTGGTTTCCACAACCGGCTTTTAATAGTTTATCACCATCGAAAACACTCGTTATTTTCCGTGGAAAATAAGAATTGCCTACAGATGATTTTCCGGCACCATTTGACCCTGTAATAATGTACAATCCGGGCATAGGAATTATCCCAGATTATATCTGATACGCAATAATTGCGCTTCGTCAGGACTTAGGTATTTAATTATTGAGAATGCAGTGCGTGATTTATTAGGCTGCACAAGGCTTATTTTACCGTCAGGATATTCCAGGAAACATTTATCATCCTCCAAATCTCTGCTGTTGATCATAAAAGGCAATCCTTTAGATAACCTTGCTGTTCTTAAATTTCTTACAGCCTGATTGGCTCTCTCCACAACAATTTTAGTGTTTCCCAGTGCCATAATAGTTGATTTAAGTATTTTTAAAATGGAGTGATTTTTGTTCATCCTGTAGCCGGCACATCCCGCATCTCAGGAAATCATTTCTTCCTTAACGATGGCTCAATGGAGTTCTTCCATTTTTTAAATTCGTCGTCATTCAATATCTTTTTCAAACGGGCATCCCGATCTGCAAAAAGTGCTTCATTCTGTTTCCGGACGCTTTGGTAATCCTGCTGCTGCAGTCCCTGGGCCAGTGGGGAGGAAGGGCCCTGAATATTATTACGGAGTTTTTCCTGGGCAGTATAGAAATCGGTAAAAACACTTTCCAGGCTGCTTTTTTTCGATTTGTCCGGCTTAATCGCCTCATCAAATTTTTCTAAAGTAGCGGATACTTTATCGCTGACAGATTCCTTTTGCGCCTGTGCTGGTTTGCAAACACTCAGAAAAAGTCCTATTGCCAGGATCAGTCTCAATCTTGCTCTCATGTTACTAAATTATATTAAAAACCAGGAGTTATCTACCCATAGAGGCTTTTTGCCTGTGCATAGGTTGCAAGGCAGCCATTATTTAGGCGGCGGCCCGCCCCCGGGGCGTCCGGGACGTCCCTGCCGGATCATTTTTTTCATTAATGAATCATATTTGGGCATTTGCTCTGGTGTGCAGATCTGTCTGGTTTCTTTAAGATGCTTAAAAATATTGATCTCAACTCCCTTTTGAAGGGTGGCAATGGAGTCTGCCAGGATATTAACGGCGCTGTCCGAAACGGAAGTCTCTTTGGTAAGGTCAAAAATCTCCTGTTTTATTCTGCGGATATGCTCCATATCCGCCTTGGCGGTGGCCCAGTGCTTTTCTTTCAATACGTTAAACTGTTTTATCTGATCATCAGAAAAACCTACTTCTTTTCGCAGGACGTTGGTAAATCCGTCTTTTTTATGCTCATCCGGACCTTTCTTTAAAAAAACAAAAGTGTACACCAGTAAAGCGATATTGGTAATTAACAGGATGATAATTACAAATAATAAGGACTTGCTTCGCGATGTAGGGTTCATTTCTTTTTATCTGTTTAAATCGTAACTGGTATAGGATGCCAAAATAGAGTTTTCGTTCTGCAGGATCTCGGCTGTAGAATTAGAGCTGATGATCGTTTCCTCCTGTTTGGCGTTCGAATGGATCATGAAAAATAAGTTGGTGCCGATAATTGCAATAAAGCAACAGGCGATCACTATCGGCCGGGCAATAAAAGAACCCGCTTTGGTCCAGAAATTAGCCTCTTCATTGTTCAGCCGCGCCATGACTCTTGTGTACATAAAAGGGCGAGCCTCAGCCTTTTGGATACCATCAAAGCTGTTTAATATGTCTTCTATGTTGTTATTGTTATCCATGTGTAAACACATTTTAGAATAATCTGATCACAATTTATTTTAAAAATTACAGTACTGTTTAGTCATTTGACGTTTTTTTTTCTGTTTTCTTTTCGGGGCTGTAGTGATATCCCTTTTCTAATATTTTCCGGAGATTGTTTTTGGCCCGGTGCAGCAGGGATTCGATAGACGAAACCGATGTTTGCAGCACTTCGCTTACCTCCTGGTAACTTAACCCCTCCACCTTATTTAAAATAAAAGCAACTCTTTGATTTTCAGGTAGTTGATCGATTGCCTGAAAAAGGATCGACGCATTTTCTTTTTTATCATACACCACGCCGGGATGTTGAAAATCCGGCGGGTTAATGACAATTTCGCTATCGTCGCCAAAAATGCTGCGGATAAATCCAAACCGTTTCTTCCGCTTTTTCTTGCGCTCAAAATCCAATGACTTGGTGGTCGCAATGCGGTAGATCCACGTGGAAAGTTTGGATTCTCCTTTAAAAGCTCCGATGGACTGGTACACCTGCACAAATACATCCTGGGCGATGTCTTCGGCATCTTCTTCACTCTTTACTATGGACAGGCAGGTGTTATACACCATATTCTGGTAGCTGTCAACCACGTGTTTAAACGCAGTTTCGCTACCTGCCTTAAGTTCCTGTACCAGTTTTTCTTCATTGAGCAATGTAAATAACAGTTATTCCGGCACGATATTACTAAAAAAAAACGGTGTGGGCGCATACATTACTATTCCCTGCAAAACATTTTAACAGCAATGCCTCCAAAATCAATCGTCGCGCCCTTGCGCCTTTGCGGTTAGGCAAAAAGGTTAAAACATTCGTCCGCCACCACCGCCGAAGCCACCCCCTCCAAAGCCACCACCGCGGGGCATACCGCCACCGGGAGGTCCGTCGCGCCATTCGCGGTGCCGGAATTCGCCATCAGAAGAAGAGGCCTTGGCTTTACCAATATTTTTCAGCTTATAGGTAAACGTAAGCATGAAATATTGCTGCAACACGCGGGTGTTGGCATCGGTAATAGAGTTATCAGCCGTTCCGATGGTTCGGGTAATACTCTGATTTTGCTTCAGGATATCGAAGGCCGACAGTCGCAGTTCGGCAGCCTTGTTTTTCAGGAATTTTTTACCAACGGCAGCATTCCAGAGCCAGAAACGCGTGTTATAGCCTTGTGATAATCCGCTGTAGATCTGTGAAGTAAGGTCGTTCTGGATAAACCAACCGCTTTTGGACAACAGGTTCAATTGTACACCCGGTGCCTGGTTGAAATAATTGGTTCTGGAAACAGATCCCTTACTATTCAGGTTGTTGCTGGAATTATTGTAATTGGTATTGTAGGACAAATTGAAATCAACATACTCGCTTATATTGCTGCTAAGGGTAATGCCGCCGCTGTAATTATTAGTAGTGGTATTGCCAATGTTGTTATTGAAAGAGCCAGGCGTTGTGGCATAGCTATAACCACCGGTAAGGTTCAGGTTTGTTTTTATAAATTTAAGCGGCATAGAGTAAATAAAGAACGAGTTCAGGCTTTTGTATCCGTTTAAATTGATCGGTTTTGTGTAGGTAATACCTTCTTTAAGAGTAGTGGCGTTAACAATATAATCATTGGCGGTCCTGAACATGATGTTCGCAATAAAGCTCTTGCTGGTTTTGGTATTGGTGTAGGTATAACGCAATGCTCCAAAGTTAGTATAGGATTGTTTCAGATTGGGATTACCTGCAGAAATGTATAATTTATTGGTACTGTCCACAATGTCCTGCAACTGGCTGATGGACGGGAAATCAGTGCTGGCGCGGTAAAACACCCGGATATTGCTATACAAACCGATCTTTTTCATCCAGCGCAGATTAGGCAAAAAGGAGGTAAAAGACTGTCCCACAGAGCCCGGGATCGGATATACCCGATCACTGATCAGCCTTGAGTTCTGAACGTTCACACCCACAAAAAACTGGTTGTCGCGGCCCCGGCCCAGCCGGTAGTTGATGCCGCCGTTATTGGTAAGGATCTGGTTTTTGAAGGTATTGGATAAGCCCGG
Organism: Niabella sp.; assembly: GCA_017744795.1. Classification (GTDB taxonomy): domain Bacteria; phylum Bacteroidota; class Bacteroidia; order Chitinophagales; family Chitinophagaceae; genus Niabella. Next base: position 56,272 of record JAGIAQ010000005.1, read on the forward strand.
ATCGAAAAGAGTATACTCTGTTCCGTCATAATCGTAGGTTTTCTTGTCGGCCTGGTTCTTTTGCACGCCTGTGGTGTATTCCAGCTCCAGCATCCCTTTTTGTCCAATGGGTTCGGTATAAGAAAGACGGCCACTGATGTTGGTACCCTTGGTTGGGTTATTTATATAGCGATTTGCATCAGTAATAGAATTCTTTTTGTAGTCGATGGTGTATTGCTGGTTGTAACTATAGCCTTCATTTTCTGAATAAGTTGTTTGAAAAGAAGCCGACAGGGTCCGGCCTCTTTTGCCAAAGGAGTGGCGGTACATTAAATTGTTACCGATATTATAACCATCTCTGTGATAACTTCCGTTGGCTGATTGATAGTTTATGGAATCGCCCTTATTATCTATAGATTGCGTGAGATCGTTGCTGGTTCCGTTATAATTCTGTATCCCGATCGAGGGAATAATAAAAATACTATTGCTGGAATCGATCTGGTATTCCAGTCGCATATTGAACCGGTGGTTGTTGTTGTTAGATGATGATGTGCTGTTGTCGTACGTAAACTGGGTAGAGTCAGTTCCAAGGATCGTTTGTTTTACGCTATTGGAAGTGGTGAGGTTATTGGCATTATTAAATACATAACTGGCGCTTACATTAATCTTCTTTCCCCATTTGTCGCTATAATTAAGGGCAAACATATTTACCTTATTAATGCCCTGGGCCTGCCCGGAGTTTCCGCCGCCTCCACGACCGCCGCGGCCGCCACCGCCTCCACCCAGCACACCCAGCAGGTCCTGGTCGCTGAAGTTTTTGGCATTGATATTATTGAAGTTGCCCACAACGGAGATCCGCCGGTCGCCATTGAAGATATTGATATTACCACCGGCGTTATAGGTATTATTCGTACCCAGGCCCCCAAATATTTTTCCAAACTGTGCATCGCGCATACCGCCGCCTCTGGTAACAATATTTATTGCTTTAACCGAGTTTCCATCGTCAAAGCCCGTCAGCTGGGCCTGGTCGCTCATGCGGTCGTACAACTGGATCTTATCAACCACATCCGCCGGCAGGTTCCGGATGGCCATCGTAGCGTCATCGCCAAAAAAATCTTTCCCGTCTACGGTCACTTTTTTTACCTGTTCGCCATGGCCCGTCACGTTACCGTTCTTATCAACCGTTATCCCTGGCATTTTCTTGATCAGGTCTTCAACAGTTGCGTCCGGATTGGTTTTGTACTGGCTGGCAGCGAACTGGGTGGTATCTCCTTTTTGAACCACCGGCGGCGCCGAAGCCACCACCACCACGCCGGCCAGGGTTGTGGTTTTCTTGGGAATATAAACATCGCCCAGGTCAAGATCAGGCATGCTGTCTTTGAGCGCCACATTTTGTTCCAGGTTTTCAAATCCCACAGAAGTAGCTTTTAGGATATAACTGCCTTTTGAAAGATTGCTGAATAAAAACTTTCCCTCTTTATCGGAAACCGTGGTTGCCTTTATGCTTGAGTCGGCGGCGTTCTTTAATTGAACAGTGGCGCCGCTAACGGTGGAGCCTTCCACAGGATCCATCAATGTTCCTCTTATAGATTGAGCGTTCGTAACAAAGCCCGTGATCATCAACACAAATAAAATCCAAAAATGCCGCATAATATTAGTTAATAGGTACATAAGGGCATTGGACGCTTAAAAAACAGTAAACTTTCGTATTTTATTTTTGTTATCATGCAAAATTGAAGCGATGATGCACGTTTTTATATGCAAATACGCATGAAACGGGCTGATTTGCATATAAAACATGTCTTTTAAGCGCAGTTTAAAAAAATGTCGTTTATTTTGCAGGACTTAAAAATTGACCATGGAGTATAATAAGTTAGTAGCAGTTAGTGGATTACCCGGCTTGTTTGAGCTGATCAGCAGTAAGAATGATGGCGCTATTGTGCGTTCGTTGACTGACCAGACCACCAGGTTCGCCTCTTCCCGTATTCATCAGTTCTCGCATCTGGAGAGTATTGAAATTTATACGGTGCGGGATAATGTGAACCTTGTGGATGTTTTTGACGCCATGAAAGCCAGCAGCACAGCGCTTCCTGATGTAAAAAGCGACAAAGCGATCAAAACCTATTTCCAGGAGGTTTATCCTGATATGGATTTTGAAAGGGTGTACACATCTGATATGAAAAAAATGGTGAAATGGTTCGACATTTTACAGAAGGCAGGAGTGGACATTAAGCTTACAGCGCCTGAAGCTGAAGAAGAAGCGGAGGTAAAAGAAGAAGTGGTTGAAGCAGAACCAAAGAAAAAGGCTGCTGCTAAAACAAAAGAAGCAAAAACAGCGACGGCTGAAGAAAAAGCGCCTGCAAAAAAGACGGCCGCCAAAAAAACCGCTGCAAAAAAATCAGCTGAAGACGGAGCCGCTAAAAAATAAAAATTAATATAAAATAGTTGCGCGCTCCGCTTTGCCGGGGCGCGTTGTTTTTATTGCAGAGGGCGGCTAAAAAGCCGGGAATACGGGAAGACGAAAAGATCTTGTTATCAATCGCTCAAAGCTTATCGTCTCACCGCTTTACCGGCCGGGAAGTATTTTTATAAGTTACATTTTCTATTATGAATTTAAATGCAAATATTCAGCCGCAGGAACGCCGCTTCCTGGTAAAAGACTTTAAAGTAACCGATTGGGCCACACTTGAGCCTTATTTTAAGGAGTTGGCAGACCGTCGGCTTACGGCTAAAGCCGATTTGGATACCTGGTTGCAGGATATCAGCGAACTGGAAGCGGTGGTAAGTGAAGACGCCTGCTGGCGCCAGATCAATATGACGCGGGATACCACCGACGTAGCGCTGGCGGAATCTTTTACATTTTTCATGACGGAGATCCAGCCCAAGATGCAGCCCTATGCCGATCAGCTGAATAGAAAACTGATCGACAGTCCGTTTTCAAAGGAACTGACGGCGCCTGAATTTTTTACCTATTTGCGTAATGTAAAAAAGAATATCGACCTGTTTCGCGAAGCAAATATCCCGTTGCAATCTGAATTAGCGGTGGAAGCCCAGCAGTTCGGAATGATTGCGGGAAAAATGACGGTGACCGTAAACGGACAGGAATTTACCTTGCAGCAAGCGGCAAAGTTTTTGGAGAACCCGGACAGAAAATTAAGGGAAGAAGTGTATAGAAAGATCGGCGACCGCCGGTTAGAAGATAAAACAGCATTGGATGAATTATTCAGTTCGCTGCTGAAAAAGCGCCACCAGGTAGCACTAAATGCGGGGTATGATAACTACCGCGATTATCGTTTTGCGGAACTCGGCCGGTTTGATTATACAAAGGAAAACTGTTTCCAGTTTCATGAAGCCGTAAAACAGCATGTGTTGCCATTGGTAGATGAGATCTACAAACAAAAAAAAGCAAAGCTGGGGTTAGACACATTGCGTCCCTGGGATATAGATGCCGAGCCCGCAGGCATTGAGCCCCTGCATCCCTTTACCACCGGAAGCGATCTGATTGAAAAAGCGATCCATTGTTTCACGGATCTGAAACCTTTTTTTGGAGATTGTCTGAAAACCATGAATGCAATGGGGCGACTGGATCTGGAAAGCCGCAAAGGAAAGGCTCCGGGCGGGTATAATTGTCCGCTGGCGGAAACCGGTGCTCCGTTTATTTTCATGAACGCTGCAGGCACTATGGATGATGTAACCACTATGGTGCATGAAGGGGGCCACGCCATTCATTCCTTCCTGGCGCATCCGTTGCAACTGGCGGCTTTTAAGGAATACCCTACCGAAATAGCAGAAGTGGCCAGCATGAGTATGGAATTGTTCAGCATGGATTACTGGACCGAATTCTTTAAAACACCGGAAGAATTAAAACGGGCGCATGAGCAACAGCTGGAGCGGGTATTGACGATCTTCCCCTGGATTGCAACTATCGATAAATTCCAGCATTGGATCTACGAAAATCCGAATCACAGCATCGAAGAACGACGTGCAATGTGGAGAACAATCCTTGAAGAGTTCACCCCTGCAACCCTTGATACAACCGGACTGGATGATTACCGTAATTACAATTGGCAGCGTCAGCTGCATTTGTACGAAGTGCCTTTTTATTATATCGAATATGGGATTGCGCAATTAGGCGCCATCGGTCTTTGGCAACAGTTTAAGAAAAACAAAGATCAGGCTTTAAACAACTACATTAATGCGCTGAGCCTGGGTGGAACCCGCACACTGCCGCAGCTGTTTGAAGCGGCCGGGCTGCGGTTTGATCTTTCGCCCGACCACATCAAAGGACTGATGGCGTTTGTAAAAGGAGAACTGGATAAACTGAAGTAGTTAAACCATTGAGGCATTAAGACGCATTAAGCAGTTTTCTATTTTCTAAATATCCTTAACTTCTTAATGGTTTAATAGTGACTAATTATTACCGGTATTCATAATGTCCGCGTACCCAATGGGTGCCGCCATAATACCCGGTTACCCAGTGGCCCGGTACCCAAACCTGCCGGTGGGGGCCATAGGAGTAGGCTCTTACGGTACAGGAGTTCAGGGTGGTTATAAAGAATACCACAATCAATCCCCAAAAAAATGTTTTAAAAGTTTTCATAGCATTTATTTTAACGGTTAATAAAGCGTACTTAATCCTATGGAATCTTTTGGGTTAAAAAAGTTTAAAGCCAGATTTTCCATAACCGTTAAAATCATTTTAAAAAGCAGCCATTTCATATTTAGGGTTAGTTTGATTGGTGAAAAATGGCATCAAAAAATTTATCGCAATTGTAATGGCTAATTGTAAAAAAACATTCTTATATTAGATACGTTGGCAAACAATTTGCGCCATTTTTAAAAACATATTAAATGAAAAAACTATTCTTTTTTCTTGTGGGTATTTCCCTGGTTATCGGCGCTGCCGCTCAAAATGATATGAAGAAAAAGCCGGCAAGTCCGCCTGCCACTGTTTCAAAAACCATTAAATCAGGCGTGTCTGTTAAGATCGATTACAGTCAGCCTTCGGTAAAAGGCCGTACCATTGGTAAAGACGTGGAGCCCATGGACGGAAAGGTTTGGCGTGCGGGGGCCAATAAAACCACCTTATTTGAGATCAGCAAGGATGCTACCATCAATGGCAAACAACTTACAGCAGGCAAATACGGCTTGCATGTACTTACCAATAATGGTGACTGGACCTTTATCTTTAATAAAAAATGGGATCAGTGGGGCACAGAGTACACCGAGGCCGATGATGCCCTGCGGGTAACGGTAAAAAGCACTAAACCCGCAAAATTTGCCGAAAAGCTGACCTATGTAATCGGTAACGACGGAAAAGTATCGCTTTCATGGGGCGATCATGAAGCAGTGTTTACTGTAAAATAAATAGTTAAAGAACTTTTTGGAGCGGGCCGTCTGTAAGGGACGGCCTTTTTTCATGGAAAAAATAAACCGGTTTTCCCGTTAAATTTGCAGCAATGAACCGAGTAGTGATAACCGGACGTGGCATTTACTCCTGCCTGGGCAAGAGCCTGCAGGAAGTAAAGGACTCGTTGTATAAGGGAAAATCGGGGATCATTTTTGACCCCGTGCGTAAGGCCTTCGGATACCGTTCGGCCCTGACGGGCTTTGTGGAGCGTCCTTCTTTAAAAGGGCTATTGGACCGCCGTTCGCGCATCATGTTGCCGGAGGAAGGTGAATATGCCTATATGGCAACGGTGGAAGCGTTAAAAGAAGCGGGTTTAACGGAGGAAGACCTTGTCAAAATGGAGCCCGGCATCCTTTATGGCAACGACAGTTCCGCAAAAGCGGTCATCGAATCCACCGATCTGATCCGCGAAAAAAAAGATACCCAACTAGTGGGTTCTGCGGCCGTGTTTCAAACCCTGAATTCTACAGTGACCATGAACCTGGCTACTATTTTTAAGCTTAAAGGGATCAATCTAACTGTTAGTGCGGCCTGTGCCAGCGGCTCGCACGCCATTGGGCTCGCCTATATTTTAATAAAGATGGGGCTGCAGCAATGTGTCATAGCCGGTGGCGCGCAGGAGATCAATCACCTGTCTATGGGCACTTTTGACGCGCTGGGGGCTTTTTCTGTCCGGGAGGAGGTGCCGGAAAAAGCCTCCCGCCCCTTTGATAAGGACCGGGACGGGCTCATCCCCAGCGGCGGGGCGGCCACGGTGATCCTGGAAAGCCTGGAATCTGCCCAAAAACGCGGCGCCAATATAATCGGAGAGATCATTGGCTATGGGTTTTCCTCAAATGGAGAACATATCTCCAACCCAACCGTAGCAGGTCCGGCTAAATCCTTGCGCATGGCCTTGCAGGATGCAGGGGTTGACCCAGGGGAAATCGACTATATAAATGCTCATGCCACCAGCACTCCTGCCGGTGATGCCAGTGAGGCAAAAGCGATCAATGAAGTATTTGCAGGGTGTAATACGCCCGTAAGTTCCACAAAATCAATGACCGGCCACGAGTGTTGGATGGCCGGGGCCAGTGAGATCGTATATTCCAGTATTATGATGGAGCATAGTTTTATAGCACCCAATATCAATTTTGAGAACCCCGATGCCGATTCTGCATCGCTGAATATTGTGAAAACGACCGCTAATAAAAATATAGACGTATTTTTGTCGAATTCTTTCGGGTTTGGAGGCACCAACTCCACCCTTATTGTTAAAAAGTGGAATCTGAGCTAATGCTAAGCATGGAAAAAATAATAGAAACAACAAACGACTTCCTGGTTGAGGAATTTGAGGCCGATGCAGAACGGATCCAGCCGGAAGCGCATCTTAAAGAAGTATTGGACCTGGACAGTCTGGATTATATTGACCTGGTGGTAGCCCTTGAAAGCAACTTTCATTTTAAAGTACAACCCGGCGATTTTGTGCCATTGGTTACTTTTAACGATTTCTATAATTACATTCAGGAGCAGGTTCAGAAAAAAGAAGCGGCTTAATTATTGAGCCGGCTGCAATGCAGGTCTCAGCGAACTTGCCACGCTCGCTTGTGCGCCTGTGCAGGGAGGATCAAAACTGTGCAAATCCGGGCGACATTGCGGGACAGACAGACATATTACTATTTGTCACCTAAGTCGCCCTTGTCCCACAAAAGTTCGCAAATACATTATAAGAGGCTTCTTATATTTGAACATTTTAATGTAATTTAATTAAATGTCAAGCTGGGACGGACGCTCAAAAGCCAATACAACCGGTTACCGCATCTTTATTGCTTTACTGAAATGGGGCGGCACGGCGCCTGCTTATTTTTTATTACGTTTTGTGGCGGGGTATTATTTTTTGTTCAGCCGCCAATCGAACCGGGCTTTAAATTATTATTTCAGGGAACGACTGCATTTTTCGGGACTGCAGGCCATCCGGCTGCGCTACCGTAATTACTATTGGTTTGGACAGGCACTGATCGATCGCATTGTGCTGATGAGCAGTATTAAAAATAAACTCAGTTTTAATTTTGAGGGGGAGCATCATCTGCACCAAATAGTCGCTTCCGGTAAAGGCGGTTTATTGCTCAGCGCCCATATTGGTAATTGGGAAATTGCCGGTCATTTATTAAAACGATTGAACACCCGGATCAACATTGTTATGTATGACGGGGAGCAGCAGCAGATAAAAGAATACCTTAATAGCGTAACGGGTGAACGCAATGCGAACATCATCGTCATTAAGGACGCTCTTTCACATATCTATGCAATTATGGACGCGCTGAATAATAATGAGCTGGTCTGTATGCACGCCGATCGCTTTTTGCCGGGCAATAAAACATTGAGCACCTTGTTTTTGGGCGAAAAAGCATTGTTCCCTGCCGGGCCGTTTGTGATGGCCGCAAAGCTGAAAGTGCCGGTGTCCTTTGTTTTTGCGATGAAAGAAACCACAAGCCGGTATCATTTTTTTGCAACACCCGGCATTATTTACAGTGATCGGAACGAGAAAGGCGCTCCGGAGGATATTCTTGCTGGTTTTGTGGCAGCCGCAACGTCGAAAATAGAGACCTATCCCGATCAATGGTATAATTATTACCCCTTTTGGAAAGAAGACAGTAAAAATTAGCGGCTCCATGATAAAATGGTGCAAGTTTCTGTAATTTTAGCGCGTTGGCCTTTGGAATGCCAATCGTTTATTGACAATGAGCATAGCTGTAGATATTTTACCCTATATCCCGCAAAGGGCCCCCTTTGTAATGGTGCAAACGCTGGAGCAGTGTGATGCTGCCGGAGCGGTTACCCAATTAATGGTATCGGATGATAATGTCCTTGTAGCAGGAGGGGTATTTACAGAGCCGGGCCTTGTGGAAAACATTGCGCAAACCGCTGCCGCACATATGGGCTATAGTTGCCGGCAGGAAAATAAACCGGTTCCGGTGGGCTTCATCGGCGCCGTACAGCAATTAAAAATAACGCGTTTGCCCAAAACCGGCGAACGCTTAACAACGGCTATTGTGATCAAAAATCAGATCTTTAATGCAACTATCGTTGCGGGTACCGTTTCTATACGGGACGAGGTGATCGCATCCTGCGAAATGCGCATTTTTACTGCTGAGTAATTAGGGGAAACAGATAATGAAGGAGTTAAAAAATATAGTAGAGGTTTTAATTCGCTTTAACGAGGCGGATCCGCTGGGCATTGTATGGCATGGCCATTATATCCGCTATTTTGAAGACGGGCGCGAAGCTTTTGGAAAAGAATACGGCCTGGGTTATCTCGATTTTTTCGCAGAAGGAATTGTGGTGCCCATTGTCCATGCCGAATGTAACTACAAGCAGTCACTTCGGTTTGGCGATACCGTGCTGGTAGAAACGATTTATCAGCCCTGCGAAGCGGCAAAGATCATTTTTAATTATAAGCTGTATCATGGCACCACAAAAAAACTGGTGGCTACCGGAACCACCACGCAGGTCTTTCTTGAAAAAGACGGCCAGACGCTCTTATTAAATAATCCGCCTTTTTTTGAAGACTGGAAGAAAAAGCATCTTGCCAGCATATGAAGAAAGTGTACGTTTTATCACAGAATATTTTCTCGCCCCTTGGTACCACTGCTAAGGAGAATTTTGATGCCCTTTGTAAAAATGAATCGGGCGTTCAGGTATACCACGATCAGCAAAAAAGCGCTGTTCCCTTTTGCGCCGCATTATTTAATGCTCCGGTTTTTCAATCGCGCAACGAGGCCTTTACTCTTTTTGAAGAAATACTGACAGCTTCTATTGAGGATGCCGTAGCACTTGCCGGAATTGACACCAGGGCTGCTGATACTGTGTTGGTGCTTTCCTCCACCAAAGGAAACATCAGTATGTTGGAGCAGCAGCCGGTCACGGACGCACTGAAGCAGGAGATAGGTTTAACTGCTTCTGCGCAAAAAATCGCCCGGCATTTCGGTTTTCAGCATCCGCCTGTTATTGTTTCACATGCCTGTATTTCAGGTACATTGGCAATCATCACCGCCAAACGTCTGCTGGACGCGGGTAAATTTAAGACCGTAGTGGTGGCCGGGGCGGATGTGATCACCCGTTTTATTCTTTCGGGCTTCCAGTCCTTCCAGGCGGTAAGCGATGAATTATGTCGCCCTTTTGATGCCGGCAGAAAAGGCATCAACCTTGGGGAGGGCGCTGCAACGCTGGTGCTTTCTACTGATGCGGCCGTAAACATGGAGCCTGTTTTGATCAGCGGCGGTGGGGTAAGCAATGATGCCAATCATATTTCGGGCCCTTCCCGGACGGGGGAGGAGTTGTTTATGGCAATTGACCGTGCCCTGAAAGAAGCGGGTGTGCCTGCTGCTGCAATTGATTTTATTTCAGCACACGGAACAGCAACGCTTTATAATGATGATATGGAGAGCCGCGCAATGAATCTGGCAGGGTTACAGGAAGTGCCGGTAAATAGTCTTAAAGGCTATTACGGTCATACCCTGGGCGCCGCAGGATTACTGGAAGCGGTGATCAGTATTGAATCGCTGCGTAACAATACGATCATTCCAACCAGGGGATTTGAAGTGCCCGGAACGGTGATGCCTTTGAATGTTTGCCGGGAGCTGATCAAAAAGCCGCTTCACGCCTGTCTCAAAACAACCTCAGGATTTGGCGGCTGCAATGCAGCGATTATCATTGAAAAAAAGTTTAACAGTTTTAAAGTTTAAATGTTATGTCAACAGTTCAACAATTTGAAGACCTTGAAATCTGGAAACAGGCCCGGGAGCTGTCAAAAATAGTTTATGACTATACTGTTAAAGAGAATTTCGTAAAGGATTTCAAGTTAAAGGACCAGATAAGAGGAGCTTCCGGTTCTGCGATGGATAACATCGCAGAAGGTTTTGAAAGAGGTTCCCGACTTGAATTTATAAATTTTTTAGCCTATGCAAAGGGCTCCTGCGGTGAAGTAAAATCGCAATTGTATAGAGCTTTTGATCAATCTTATATAAACGAAGAAGAACGATTGCGGGCATATAATCAATATAATAAACTGTCAGCCGGGATTTCTAATTTGATTTCTTATTTAAACCAGTCTCCAATAAAAGGAACCAAATTTAAAGGGAGATTGAGCTGATAAGTCTCCATTTGGAAAGAACCTCTATTTCGATTGGTAAACTCCAAAACTTTTAAACATTAAACTTAATGATCGATTTTTACAAAAAAGAGCACCTTTCGGCCATGCAGGCAAAGCATATGGCACAGGTTATTGCGCATGGGCCAATTATTTTCCAGGTAGCACGCGTGTTGAGGGATAAAAATATTTTAGGGGTGATCGATGCTGCGCACAAAGAAGGTATTGTTTTAGAAGACATTTGTAAGCAAACAGGCGTGCCGGAATATGGAGCAAGGGTATTGCTGGAAGCCGCACTGGGCATGCAATTGGTAAAATACACAGAAGATGAAAAATTTGTGCTGACCAAAACAGGGTATTTCATTTTGCATGACCCGCTTACGAATGTGAACATGAGCTTTGTACATGATATTTGTTATAAGGGTATGTTTCATTTGGAGGAATCGGTTGATGCTGGTAAGCCTGAAGGATTAAAAGAATTAGGGAACTGGAATACTGTATATGAAGGATTATCGCAGTTGAATCCGCGTCAGCAGAAAAGCTGGTTTGAATATGACCATTTCTTTTCAGATATCGCATTCCCCCTGGTGTTGAAACATATTTATAAACCGGAGAATCATATAAAACGTTTGTTGGAAATAGGCGGCAATACCGGCAAATGGGCATTGGCCTCCACCGCATTTGATAAAGACGTGCATATTACAATTATGGATTTGCCGGGTCAGGCCGATATGGCGAAAGAAAATATTGAGCAATTGGGATTGAGCGACCGGGTAGATTTTTATCCTGCGAACGTACTGGATGCTTCCGTCGTTTTCCCAACAGGTTATGACGGCGTATGGATGAGCCAGTTCCTGGATTGTTTCTCAGAAGATGAAATTGTCTCGATCATGCAGCGTTGTGGACAGGCATTGAATGCAGACGGATCGGTTTATATCCTGGAAGCATTTTGGGATAACCAGCGTTTTGAAACCTCTGCATTCTGCATTCAGCAACTATCCATTTATTTTACGGCGATCGCCAATGGCAATAGCCAGATGTATGATTCACGTGTATTTAAAAAATGTATCACAAGGGCGGGCTTTGAGATCGTGGAAGAGATCAGTGGCATCGGGTTAAGCCACACGCTCTTAAAATGTAAAAAGAAAAGCTAAATTTGATATTTCGATTGATGAAAGGCGACAGCCACTCTAAAAGTTTAAATATGCAAAGGGAAAAAACAGATGTATTAGTGATCGGCGCCGGGCCCGCCGGAACGGTGGCCGGAGCGATCGTTCACAAAGCGGGCTACAAAGTGCGTGTGGTGGAAAAAATGAAATTCCCCCGTTTCGTGATCGGGGAAAGCCTGTTGCCCCGTTGTATGGAAGCCCTGGAAGAAGCGGGCTTGCTGGATAGCGTGCTGCAAATGGGTTTTCAGCGAAAGACCGGTGCCAAGTTTGTCCGGGATGGCGTGATCTGCGATTATTCCTTCTCTGATCAGTTTACAGATGGATGGGATCATGCCTACCAGGTAACCCGCGCAGACTTTGACAAAGCGCTGGCCGATGGGCTGGAAGCCAAAGGAGTTCCGATTGATTACGAAACGACGGTAACGGCAATAAAATTTAACGACGATGGCTCTTCGGTAACTACCGTAGTAGACACAACCGGGAACGAAAAACAAATTGAAGCAAAATTTATTATCGATGGCAGTGGCTACGGCCGCGTCATTCCCCGGCTATTCGGGTTAGATAAACCCTCCAACCTGCCGCCGCGCAAGGCTGTTTTTGTACATACAAAAGACGTGAACCGCCAGATGGATGATGAACCCGATCGTATTACCGTTATCGTTCATAAACCGGATGTATGGGTATGGGTGATCCCTTTTGCCACCGGTATCACATCGGTTGGCTTTGTCGGGGATCCGGCTTTCTTTGAAAAATATACAGGTTCACCGGAAGAGATTATGCGGCAGTTAATTGCCGACGAGCCCTATATCGCCGAACGTATGAAAGGGATTGAATATTTATGGGAGCCCCGTGTATTGCAATCCTGGTCGGCCACCACCGAAAAATTTTTCGGGAACGGATTTGTGCTTACCGGCAATGTAACCGAATTCCTCGATCCGGTATTTTCATCGGGCGTAACATTGGCGACTGTTTCCAGTCAGATCGCGGGCAAACTCGTGGTACGGCAGCTTCAGGGAGAAAAAGTTGATTGGGAAAAGGAGTATACGGCAATAATGATGCAGGGGGTAAACACTTTCAGAAGTTATGTAATGGGCTGGTATGATACTACGTTGCATACGATCTTCTTTGCAAAGGATCAAAACCCGGACATCAAGAAAATGATTTGCTCTGTATTGGCCGGCTATGTATGGGATACTGATAATACTTATGTAAAAGAGCACGATACGGCTTTGAAAAAGCTGGCCAAGACCATCAAGCTGCGCGACAGTATCGAATATATCAATAACGGTTTTAAAGACAAGGGGTAACGAGGGTTTTGGGCGGAACGGATTACCATATTACAGCTACGGTTTTACTACGCAACAGCATCATTCTAAAAGATGATGCCGTTGTGTTCAGGTCGGAAGAGAAAGGCGCGGCCTTCTTAAAAGAAGCGTATGGGCAGCTGGGCGTGGAGTATCCCCGGTTTTACAAAATGGATGCACTGAGCAAAATGGGTCTGGTGGCAGCGGATGTTTTATTAAAAAACAATTTTACCACTGCATATAGACCGGAACAAGTGGGTCTGGTGTTCAGCAACCGCAATGCAAGTATTGAAGCCGATGCACATTATTGGGAAGCCTCACAGGAGTATCCCAGCCCGGCGCTGTTTGTTTATACGTTGCCGAATATCGTGATCGGCGAGCTGTGCATCCGCTATCAATTCAAAGGAGAAAATGCCTTCTTTGTATCGGAACGGTTTGATGCGGAATGGATCCATTGGTATGTTTCGGATCTTATGAAGCGCAACTTGTTGAAAGCCTGTATTTGCGGCTGGGTGGATGTTTTGGACGACCGGCTGGATGCCTGCCTGTTTCTTGTTGAGCAGGAAGCATCCGGGCGAAGCAGTACCTTTACTCCCGGAAACCTGGATCAGATTTATAAAAAAGATTATGGAAAATAAGCAAGAGTTAATACTACATCTGAAAGAACAGATCATTAAACAATTGAAACTGGAAGATAAAAAACCGGAGGATATCGGTGATCATGCCCCGTTGTTTGTGGAAGGCCTTGGATTGGATTCGATTGATGCCCTGGAGCTGATCGTTTTATTGCAGCAGGAGTATAATATCAAATTAAGAAATGCAGAAGAAGGGCAGGACGTGTTCCGCTCGGTAAGCACCATGGCTGACTATATTTTAGCACACAGTTCATAGTCCATGGTCCATAGTTCATGGTGTTCTATGAACCATCAGCAATGAACTATGAAGAGGTGCTCCTACATACTAATATCTGAATACTAATGTCTAACGAACAATCCGTTTACATAGCTGGTACAGGAGTTATTTCAGCCATTGGGAATAATGTGACAGAGAACCTGGCATCGTTAAAAGCCGGAAAGGCCGGTATCCGCGCGATGCAGCGGCTGGAATCTGTTCATAAAAACACCCTGCCGGTTGCGGAAGTGCCCCTATCTAATGAGAAACTGGCGGCACTCGCGGAACTGCCTGCGTACATCAGCCGAACAGCGTTATTAAGTGCGGTTGCGGCCAAAGAAGCGATCCGCAATGCAGGGATCGATCTTTCGCAATGGCGTACAGGCTTTATTTCTGCCAACTCCGTTGGGGGAATGGATAAAACCGAAGATTTTTTTCCAGAGTTTTTGCAGGATGCGGGGAAAGGGGATCTGCAGATGGTCGTAAACCATGAATGCGGGGCCGTTACAGAAATCGTTGCCGATGCACTGGGCGTAAAAGATTTTGTCACTACCATTAGTACCGCCTGTTCTTCGTCAGCCAACAGTATCTTCCTGGGAGCGCGGATGATCCGCCAGGGGCAATTGGATGTGGTCATTGCCGGCGGTACCGATGCGCTGACGCGTTTTACGTTAAACGGATTTAATACTTTGATGATACTGGATCAGGAATATTGTCAGCCTTTTGATGAAAACCGGCGCGGCCTGAATTTGGGTGAAGGAGCCGCCTACCTGGTTTTGGTATCACCTAAAGTAGCTGCAACACTCAGGGAACAACCCGCTGCTCAAATAACCGGCTGGGCGAATGCGAATGATGCACACCACCAAACAGCCTCATCGCCCGAAGGGAAGGGCAATTTACTGGCCATGGAAGGCGCATTAAAAAAGGCAGGGCTGCAGCCTTCAGCGATTGATTACATTAACCTGCATGGTACCGGAACCAATAATAATGATAGTTCAGAAGGAGCTGCCATTGCGCAACTCTTCGAAGCACCTTATCCCGCCATGAGCTCTACAAAATCCTTTACCGGTCATACATTGGGGGCAAGTGGCGCCATTGAAGCGGTATATGCGGTATTGGCGATCCGGGAAGGGCTTGTATTTCCCAATCTGCGGCTCCAGACATCCATAAAAAATTTACCTTTTACGGCAACAACCACGCTTGAACAAAAAGAAATCCGTCATGTGCTGTCGAACTCTTTTGGTTTTGGCGGCAATTGCAGCGCGTTGGTGTTTAGCAAGGTTTTAAGATGAAAGCTCGCAAATTCAATAATAAAGGTTTCAGTGACAAAAGGAACTCCGATGTGATTTTAGAACAGGAGCACTATGCTGCCATATTATTGGAAAAACATATAAAGGTGATGAGAGGAAGAATAAAAAAATATACAAAGTATCCGGGACTGTTGATTGATGGGAGCAGCGCCCTAAAAATTATCGATTCAATATAATATGAGTAGCGTTTTTATTCATTCCACATACGCCGTTTCCCCGCAGCTGTCTTTTGACACATTGCTGGCGAACCCCGAACAATATAAAGGGGAGCGTTTTTCCTGTAAAGAGCCGGATTATACCAAACACATCGATCCGAAACTGATCCGGCGCATGAGCCGCATTATTAAAATGGGAACAGCCGCTGCCATGGAATGTTTGCTGGCGGCGCAGGAAAAGAGCCCGGACGCCATCGTGACCGGAACGGCATATGGATGCCTGGCCGACACGGATCAATTCCTGACGCGCCTGGTGGAATTTAAGGAAGAACTATTGTCGCCTACGGCATTTATCCAGTCAACACATAACACGGTAGGTGCGCAGATAGCCCTGCAGCTGAAATGCCATAAGTATAACAACACCTATGTGCATCGGGGGGCTTCTTTTGAAGCCGCAATGCTGGATGCCCTGAGCCTGATCAATGAAGGCGATGCAGAAAAAGTACTGGTGGGCGGTGTGGATGAAATTATCGAGCATAGCCATGCTATTTTGCGGCGGTTTGATCTGTATAAAACAGACGGTTCTTCTGAAACACTTATTGGCAATGCTACTCCGGGAACCATGGTGGGGGAAGGGGCCGCTTTTTTTCTGTTGGATCAAAATAAACAGGCGAATGCAATGGCAAAGCTGGATGCCGTGCAAACCTTTTATAAGCCAACAGGAGCAATAACAGCGCTTATTGAATCGTTTCTGGCCGGTCAGGAAGTTTACGTGAATGATATCGATCTGGTTATTACAGGCCACAACGGCGATGTTCGTCACAACGGACATTACGATCACATCGCCCGGTCATTGTTTGCCAACCAACCCGCCATCACTTATAAACAATATTGTGGCGAATATCCAACTTCATCGGCGTTTGCATTATGGCTGGCATCAAATATTCTAAGCACCGGAAAAGTACCGGGGAATACAGCGGCAGCCTCGCCAAAAAAAATTTTAATTTACAATAATTATAAGCTAAATTATCCTTCGGTTTATTTATTGTCGGCATGCTGAATTTCCGAAATACCACTCTTGTTGTTATTATTTTACTGGCTGCGTTCGTTTATCTGCAGTTGCAGCAGGGCTGGCATTGGTCCGGCTATTTTATATTACTGGCAGTTTACACGCTGTTGTTGTTTTACGGAAGTTTTTATGTCGGCTCCCAGTTTTTTATACCGGCAGTATGCCAGGGCCTCACTACAGAAAAACAGATCGCCATTAGTTTTGATGACGGCCCCATTGAAAAATATACACCCGAAATATTGGCTATTTTAAAAAAATATGAAGTGCCAGCCACTTTCTTTTGCATTGGGTATCGCGTGGCGGAGCATGAAAGCCTGTTTAAGCAGATCATCGCAGAAGGGCACCTTATTGGCAGCCATTCTTATTATCACGATTTTTGGTTCGATATGCACTCCGCCAAACGAATGCAGGCAGAGTTACAGCAAATGGAGGAACTGGTGCAGGGAATGACCGGCAAAAAGATGAAATGGTTCCGGCCTCCTTACGGCGTTACCAACCCGAACGTGAGTAAAGCTGCGCGGGCAATGGATTATAAAGTAATTGGCTGGAACGTTCGTACCCTGGACACTGCTACAAAAGATGAAACCAAATTGCTGCAGAAAGCTAAAGACGGATTACAACCCGGGGCTATTTTTTTGTTTCATGATACCATACATACTACGGTTTTTATATTACCGCAATTTTTAGAATATGTTAAAGAGCAGGGTTATACCGTGCTGCCCCTCGATAAATTGGTACATTTGCAACCCTATGCGTAAACTATTTCTATTAGTACTGTTGGCCGGCATTTCGTTAGCCGGTTTTGCACAATACAAGCCCGTCGCTAATGCTGCGGGGGTTAAAAACCAGTTTGCTGCGGCTGCTCAAAAAATAAACAGTATTACGGCAGATTTTACGCAGGTAAAAAGCCTGAGTATGCTTTCAGAAAAACTGACCTCAAAAGGGAAGTTTTATTTTAAACGGGATAATCGGGTTCGTATGGAGTACACATCGCCGTACCAATACCTGATGGTACTGAACGGGAATAAAGTGAGTATTAAAGACGGGCAAAAAACAAATAAAATGTCTGCCGGTTCCAGCAAACTCTTCCAACAGGTGAACCAATTGATGATGGATTGTATTAAAGGAACGGTTTTCGATAATCCGGATTTTTCTGTACAATTGCTGGAAAATAGCAACAGCTATATGGCTGCTATGACGCCTGTTACCAGGGAGATGAAAAGCCTTTTTAAGCAAGTGAAGGTGATAATGGAAAGAGGAAGTTTTGTGGTAAGCGAAGTACAGATGACGGATACAAAGGGTGATAACACCACAATTCATTATACTGCTCAAAAATTAAATACCGCTTTGCCCGATGCGCTTTTTGCAATTCATTAGTGCGCTGGCGTTGCTGAACGGCTGTGCCCCCGTTGCGTATAAAAACCTGCAAAAAGCAGAGGGAGCGATTCACTGTATCGACAAATTTAAACCTACAGTCCGGCGTACACTATACCAGACCACAGTGGATGTGGCGGGGAATCATTTGAGCGGTGTCCTGCTGATCAAACAAATGCCGGATCGTTCAACCCGCATTGTTTTTACCAATGAAGTGGGGTTTTCTTTTTTCGATTTTGAGTTTACAAAAAACGGAGTATTTACAGTGCATTCAATTATTTCGAAAATGGATAAGGATGCGGTAACCAAAACCCTGCGAAAGGATTTTGAACTTGTTTTGATGAATCGCCTGGATGCCGCTACTGCAACAGTTTTTAAAAAGAATGATGAATATTATTATGCCTTTGGCGATGGGGCAGATGTTTATTATTACATAACGGATACCAACTGTTCGCAGTTGCTGCGGATGGAACGGGGCGACACAAAAAAGAAAGTGTTGGAAGCTACGCGGGGCCCGTTAAAGGACGGTATGCCTGAATTTGTAAACATCCGCCACAAAAATTTTAACTTTACCATTAACCTGAAACGTATTACAGATAATGCTGAATAACGACTTGTATACTATTGATGTCTTTGAAGATCAGGGAGGTGTCATAAGCTGTACCCTGCAATTAAATGCGACCCATAAAATCTTTGAAGGTCATTTTCCGGGTCAGCCGGTATTACCGGGCGTGTGTATGATGCAGATCATAAAGGAACTGACAGAAAAAGCAACGGGGAAAAAATTATTTTTGAATGAAGCGGCTCAATGCAAGTTCCTGTCGATGGTGGATCCGGTAAAAATTCCTACGTTAATTGCTGCGATCAGCTACCAGCAACCCGATACTACGACTGTAACCATCAACGGAACGCTCAAAAATGAAACGGCAACCTTTTTTAAAATAAACGCGCAGTTAAAGGTGACCAATTAGGAAGAAAAATGTAGAATAAGAAATATTGAATAAGGAATGTAAAAGTAGATCAGCTTTCAGAAATAAAACTTTCTAATCTATGGGAGACTTTTCCCCGTCATTTCAGCCTGACGTCAGGAGGGGAGAAATCTCGTTCTTGAATGATGAGATTTACCTTCGGTGAAAAAGTTCTCTTCATCCGCTTGAGGCGGACTCATCGAAATGACGGTGCCTGAATGTGTCATTGTCTCATTGTTTGTGCGCCGCAAATAAATAGCCCGGGATGACGTTTGTGATGGTAGATCGCCTTTCAGAAATGAAACGTTCTAATTTATCGCGAAGCCCTTTCTCATCACTTATTCCTTATTTTTAATTCACTGCTGTCCGGTAAAAACAGGAAACGGGGGTTTTCGTTATTGAAACGTAGCCTG
>JAGIAQ010000060.1:0-18349 GCA_017744795.1 Niabella sp.
GATTGCAAATAGTAAAGCAACTTTCCCAGGGTGTTTCCATATTGAGCCGGCCCACTACCTGTTCCGGCGTATCATAATCTCCTACCATTTTTGACGCGTCAATTTTTTTATTC
This sequence comes from Niabella sp., assembly GCA_017744795.1. Taxonomy (GTDB): domain Bacteria; phylum Bacteroidota; class Bacteroidia; order Chitinophagales; family Chitinophagaceae; genus Niabella. The sequence goes on from JAGIAQ010000060.1 coordinate 114, forward strand.
GCCGTGGCGGCAAATGTCTTACCCAACCGATTATTTGTAATAATGGATGGTTTCAGTTTTTTCAGATAAGCATACATATCCCGCCCCATTTCATCGGTCCACGGGCTTTCCCACTGGCCATCGAACCAGAGCATATAAGGATCGTAATTCGTAATCAACTCCTTTAACTGGTTTTTCATAAAAACAATATAACGGTTCATATCCGATCTGGGATCGGGTTTGGGATTGTTATAGGGTGTGTGCAGGGGATAATCCGGGTGGTGCCAGTCCAGCACAGAATAATAAATGCAAAATTTTATGCCCTGTTTTTTACAGGCCTTGCTCAGCGCACCTACCACGTCCTTTTTAAAAGGGCCGTTCATAATATTATAATCTGTAAACTTGGTAGGCCAGAGGCAAAAGCCATCATGATGTCTTGCAGTAATGGTAAGATATTTCATACCGGCATCCTTAGCCGCCTTTGCCCAAGCATCTGCATCGAAAAGCACCGGATCAAATTCTTTATAGAGGGAGTCATAGTCAGCCACAGGCACTTCCCGATCCCGGCTCCAGCCAATCTCAGTGCCCCGCAAGGTTACCGGCCCCCAGTGAATGAACATGCCGAAACGATCCTGCATAAAGGCCTGCAAGGATGCATTTCTGTTTTGCGCGGCAGCCGCACCAAACAGAAATACTGTCATCATAAGGATAAAACTTCTTTTGTACATATAATCAATTTGTTTTTTTAATAGATAATCATCTGAAGAACCAATAAAGTACCGCCATCAGTACGATCAGTAAAGATGAAAGTATTTTATAATTGCCGATCCCCTTCCATCCCTTGCTTTGCAAAGGTTCCCAAACCGATTTCCAGTAGAGCCGGCTGCTGTCTTCCGTATGTTGCACCGGGTATACATAAGAAAGTGTCACCTGCAACAGTACACAAAAGCAGAAAAGGTAAAAGGCCATCATCATAAACGGTATGTTTCCTATAAACGATCCGCCGGCACCTAATTTGTTGATGGCAAAAACGGTTACACCCAGCACGGACCCGATCAGCAAGGTATATTGTGCCGCCCGGGCGGAGGCTTTCTTCCAGAATACGCCCAGTAAAAACACACAGGTTATGGGCGGGGCAATATGGGCAATAACATCATTGATTCCCTCAAACAAGCTTTGATACTGATTCAGCAGGGGCAGTAACGCCAGCGACAGCATCAGTGCGATTCCTGAGGTAACACGTCCGACGGTTACCAATTGTTTATCCGATGTTTCCGGTTTAAACCGTTTGTACAAATCAAAACTAGCCAGGGTGGCTATTGAATTCAAAGCCCCTGCTATCTGGCTCATGAGCCCGGAAAGCAGTGCCGCTACTAAAATTCCCACCAAACCTTTGGGCACCAGTTGCTGTATCATTAAGGTATAGATCCCTTTTGAATCGGGAACGGCCTTTCCGTTTTGTATTATTGTTGGTAAACTGCTTAGATCCAAACTCCCTGTTTTATACAATGTATAAGCCAGTAATCCCGGCAGCACAAAAATGAATACAGGCAATATTTTTATAAACCCGCAGAATAAGGCACCCACCTTTGCATGATTCTCGCTCTTTGCCCCAAGGGTCCGCTGTACAATGGTCTGATCTGCGCACCAGTACCAGATACCCAATACGGGATACCCTAAAAACACTGCCGGCCAGCTCATACCGCTGCTATCACCTATCGGGCGAAGCATGCTTATTTTGTCCATTTCATTTTGGTGCTTTAACACGGTAGTCAGATGCGACCAATCTCCTACTTTATTCCAGGCGAATCCCGTAATAATAATTGCGCCGGTTATTAACACAATGCTTTGCACGGTTTCCGTCAGTACTACCGCTCTCAGTCCGCCAATAATGGTGTAAAGCCCGGTCAGCAGCGCAATAGCGATCACACTGACATACATATTGACGCCAAACAAGGTTTTCAAAACAATGCCTCCTGCCAAAAATGAAAAGGCGATATGTATGATTATTGCAGACAGGATAGAGATGATCGCCAGCCAGTCTCTGCAGGCTTTATTGTACCGCTTTTCCAAAAAATCGGGCAGGGTCAGTACGCCCGACCGTATATAGAAGGGGACGAAAAATAAGGCCAGAAGAATAAGCGTAAAGGCGGCCATCCATTCAAAATTTCCGTTCAGCAAACCCGTATCAAAACCGCTTTGGGCAAGGCTTACCAGGTGAATACAGGATATGTTGGTAGCGAAAAGGGCCAGCCCGATCATCGGCCAGCGCAGGGTTTTGCCGGCAAGAAAATATTCTTTACTGGTAGTGCCCTCCTTTTTTTTTCGTGACGGCCACAAACCTATGGTCACAATAAAAAGAATATACAATACTGCAATGCCAATATCAATCGTTGAAATCATTATAATAATCGTTAATTAATCCTGCCTGATATTTAAGAAAACGGGAGTTATTTAAAATCACAACTGGCCCCGGCCTCCTGTGGCGTTATATATACGCCATTTTCAATCTTCACCGGATGCAGAAAATGTTGTTGTAAATGTGGTATATGTTCCAGGAACAATGCTTCGTGTCCCATTGCGATGTGATTGAATAACACCAAATGCTGATGCAGTTGTCCCATATCGCCCACATGCGGTACCACCGGAATGCCAAACTTCCTGCATAATAAACTTACTGTAATAAATTCACTAACGCCCCCCACGCGCACCGCATCTACCTGAATGAAAGCCGCACAACCGCTTTGTAAGTAGTTTTTAAAAACTACCCGATTCGGCACATGCTCCCCCAGCGCCAGCTTTACCGGGGCTATAGCGTCGGCCAGCGTTTTATGCGCCAATACATCATCGGGATGGGTAGGTTCTTCTACCCAATAAGGATTCATCTTTTTTAGTTCCGTGCAAACAGCTATTGCCTGGGGTAGTGTCCATTGCTGGTTGGCATCCAGCATTACTTTTACAGCGTCGCTGGCGGTTTCCCTTACGATATTGGCGCGCCGGATATCCCGTTGCGGATCTGCTGCACCCACCTTTAATTTCATTGCCGTAAATCCCTTTTCAAGGGCGGCTTTACAATTCGCCCTTACTTTTTCATCGTCATAATTAAACCATCCCACAGAAGTATCATAACCGGGGTAACCGGTTGTAAGCACGTGTTCCCGCTCCTTTCGGCCGGCCATTTGTTCGCGCAGGAGCCCGATTGCTTCTTCTTTCGTAAGCACATCTTCCAGGTAAGAAAGATCGAGTGTATTTACGATGGCTTCAGGAGACAGATCAAGCAGTAATTTCCAAAGCGGCACCCCTCGTTTCTTTGCCCAGAGGTCATAACAGGCATTGGTTACACTGGCAAGGCCCAGATGCACCACTCCTTTGTGCGGCCCCAGCCAGCGAAATTGCTGTTCATTGGACGCTGCGTAAAACCAGTTACCAAAGCCGGCCATTAATTCTTCTACATCCCGCCCCACTAATTGCTCTGCATAAAATTTTGCTGCCTGGCAAACCAGTTCGTTGCCCGCGCCAACGGTGAAGGCTAAGCCTGATGCACTGTTTCCGGCGTCGTCGGTCAATATCGTGTTTGCATAAGAATACACAGGGTCTTTATGAATGGCGTCGCTGCCGGTTCCCCCTTGCAACAAAAATCGCTTATCCGAAATTTCATATTTTCTGATCATAGCTGTTCCTGAGTTTTACTAGTTACTTCATTTAATACAGACCGGTAGCCCAGTTCCGCTCCCCCGCTGACAGGCAAAATACATCCCGTGATAAATGCGGCTTTAGCCGAGGCCAGGAAAACGCATGCATCGGCAACCACATCCCCATCAGGGCAATACCCCAGCACATGAATATCATCCAGGTATTTTTCCATTGTTTCCGCATTGGGCTGTTCCCTGCACCATTCTTTAAGCATGGGCGTCCACACGCCGGCAGGCGCAACTGCGTTTACCCTGATGCCATCCGGCGCATAATCGATGGCCATCGACTTGGTGAGCGCATTTACCGCGCCCTTAGTCGCCGTATAAACCGCATGCAGCCCCTGGCCAATATCCCCCACAAGGCTACTGGTATTTATAATGGTTCCCGATGTTTCTTTTAATGCGGCTATCCCATGTAGTGTAGTGTGATAAATACCCCTGATATTTACATTGATCAAATTATCAAATTCTTCTTCTGTAGTTAAATGCATGGGTTTTGAAGGATGGGCTATGCCGGCGTTATTATGAATAATATCAATCCTTCCATAGGTATCAATGGTACGCCGGATGGCAGCAGCCACTTCCCCTGACCGGGCCACATTACCCACAATGCCCAAATGGCCGGCTCCCAGTAGGGCGATCGTTTCATCAATTTGTTCTTTTTCCAGCGCCAGCACCGCTACGCTGGCGCCTTCTTTTGCATAAGCCTGTGCGCAACATCGGCCAATGCCTGTAGACCCGCCGGTCAAAAAAACTACTTTGTCCTGTAACTGCATAAATAATAAGTAATTCAAAAAATAAGATCCCAAAGATAATTTCGTAACCTGCCATTTCTATGGAATATGGTATTCAATGCATGGATTATACTCTGATTAGCTAAAAAAACTTACTTTAGTATCCTGCTACAAAAGCAGGCATCTCCGCATGGCAAAAAATCTCAAATTAAAAGACGGCTTTTCGGGAGAACTTCAGATCAATATCCCGAGAGATATTGTTATTCATCAGCTCCGGAAGAAGCAGTTCTTAGGCAATTTATTTATTACACATATCGGTTATTTCCCTAAAGCTAAATTTCATTACAGGGAAAGAAGCCATGGCTGCCCCGATAATATTTTAATTTATTGCGTGGATGGCAAAGGTCATTATCAAACAGAAACGGCCGGCTATACGCTTTTGCCGGAGCATTTTTTTATCCTGCCTGCGGGTAAATTTCATATGTTCCAGGCAGATATCCGTGATCCCTGGAGTATTTACTGGGTGCATTTTAGCGGCGATATGCTAAAGGCATTCAATCACCTCATCAACGTTGAAGATTTTATTGCTCCCACAAAGATCACTAAGGACAATGGTATTATTGAGCAGTGGAGCAATATATACAGTGCCTTGTCTGCGGGGTTCAGCGTTCAGCACCTGACCTATGCCACTTTTTGTTTTTACAAGCTGCTGGCTTTTTTTATTTGTCCGGTCGACCTGGTACCGCCAGTCATAAAAAAGGACCCCATCAGTGCGTCCATCGCGTATATGAAAACAAACATCGACGCTGCCTTAAGCGTACAGGAACTCGCCGGCCAACAACAACTTTCCAATTCGCATTATATGATGCTCTTCAAGTCTAAAACGGGAACTTCCCCCATTGATTATTTCATCCGTTTGAAGATACAATATGCCTGCCAGCTTCTAAAACAATCTGATCTTAAAATTGGCGAAATTTCGGCAAAGCTTGGGTATGATGATGTGTTCTACTTTTCCAGGCTGTTTAAAAAAATAACGGGCAACGCGCCGTCATTCTATCGCAATAAAATTGAAATGAAACGTCCATGAGAAAGGCAACCGGGAATTCCTCCCGATTAAAATTCATGTTTTCTTTTTCTTCCGTAACAATAAGCAATCAGAAAAAAGAGGTGAGCTCCGGATAGTCTTCAATGACCCGGGCGATGGCTGCTGCCTGGCCCTCTGAAAGTACTTCTGCCGGATTGAGGCACCAAAGCCCGTCCATGAGGCCATCCAGGCGCAGCACTTCGTGAATGCCTGCAATGCTGCCTTTGAAATTATTTGCCGGATCAAAAAGCGCCTGGTTAAGATCCGTGATCATCGTATTGAGGGATAATAATTGTTCCAGGTTTCCGGTGCCTTCACGATGATACGCCTGGATCTTGCGAAAATAACGCACCGCCGGAGCTGTCCAAACGGACCAGTGTCCCAGTAAGCCGCCGACAAAACGTTTTTCGATCAACCGGGTGCCTACCGGTATGCGGTAATTTGTAAGCAGATCAGTAACAATGTTATCATCATTGCCCGTATATAGATCAATCTGACTGCAACGGGAAGAATGACATACTGCTTTTACCACGTCAAGTGTCTGATACCTGTTGAAAGACGCCACCTTAATTGCTTCTACATTTGGTATTTCGGCAAATGCTTTCCAAAAAGAAAAATCCAGCAACCGGCCACCTACGGCCGGTTGTAAATAGAACCCGAAAACGGGAATGATTGCTGCAATCGCCCGCGTGCGCTCCAGCAGTTGTTCATTACTCCAGTCATTTAGCCCGCCATTGCTCACCAGGCCTAAATGATATCCATATTTTACCGCCAGCTCCGCCTCTTTTATTGCCTGTTCGGTAGGCCCGCAGATGCCGGCTACCTTAATAAAAGAATCAGGAGTTTTGCCGGAGGCATCAATGGTTTCAGCCGCCAGCGCCAATACCGGCTCCAGCAAAGCATGTCGGGGATCTCTGATCTCAAACTGCGTGGTATGTACGGCTACTGCAATGCCGTCAACACCGGCATTGATGTAATAATTGGTCAGTCCCTTCTGTTTGACCGGATCTAACTTTAACGCACTGCTGAGCGCCAGCGGGTGGGCTGGTATAAAAGCTCCGGCGCTTAGTATTTTTTTTATTTGAGGATTCAGTTGCATGGTATTAAAATTTTCCTTCTCTTTCCTGGAAATGGGTCGGTTTATTTAATGTTTTACCTCCGTTCAGCAACCAGGCCGCATCCAGCCCGATCATTTCTTTTAACGAAACCGATGGATAACCAAATAAACGGAAACATTCGCCTGCATTGCTCAACAGTGCCGTGGACTGTTCCTGCCCGGTAAACACGGGTTGTTTGCCCATGAGCCTCCCAAACTCTTCGGCGATCCAGCGAACGGAAGCCGTCTCGGGCCCGGTTACATTCAGCAATTTAGGCGGACGGGAACAATGTAATAAGGAGCGGATGGCAATTTCATTGGCGTCCTGCTGCCAGATCACATTCACATGCCCCATATTCAGGTCAACGGGTGTGCCGGCCAGAACGGCTTTACCGATTTCGAGCAATACACCGTAAGACACGTCATTGGCATAGTTCAACCGGTAAATGAGCAGCTCCGTACCATGGGTAGCGCTTCCATATTCAAATACCCGCTCCCTGCCCAAACAGGATTGAGCGTATTCACCAACAGGGCCGGTAACATCCTGTTCTGTTGCACCGCCAGCAGACAGCGGCATGAGAGGATATACATTCCCGGTGGAAAAAACCACGATGCGTGATTGACGATATTTTTCAGCAACCATCCCGGGCAGGTAGCTGTTCATGGCCCAGGTAAGATATTCTTTCCCGGTGGTTCCGAATTTCGTTCCCGCCAGATAAATAACATTTTTCACATCGGGCAGCTGAAAAAGTTCATCGCGCTTTAGCAGGTCTGCCGTAATGGTGATCACGCCTTTGTCTTCCAGCGCTGTCTTTGCTTCGGGGTCAGAAAAACGGGAAACACCGTAAACCTTTTTATTTACTCCTGCCAGCGCTGCCGCTTCCACTGCCAGTGCTGCCATTGAGGGCCCCATTTTTCCGGCTACGCCTAAAAACAATATATCTCCATCCAGTTGCCTGATATCATCAATAAGACGTGCAGAAGGGCGCAGCAGGCCTTCATATCTTGTTTGTATATCCTTCATATAAAATGATTTATTTAAAAAACAGGTTTTTTATATTAATAGCGGCCAGCACCAAAAGCAACACTAATCCCGCAATTGCACTAATGGTATAAAAAAGGGTGTTCTTCCTTTCTCCCATTATTTTTGAATCGCAGGAAATCAGTAACAGGGCCAGTCCGATCACCGGTACAATAAGAATAGTGATCCCCTGGGCAAAGACGATCATTTCCAGCGGCATTGAGCCAAACACCCATGCCAGTGCCGCGCCCAGCGCAATGATCACTGCAATGCAAACTTTTACAACGGGCTGATCCATACTATTCCCCCATCCCAGTGCGTCACTGAAAACGGTTCCGCCTAATACCGAATTACCCACGAGCGCTGAAAATGAAGAGCCAAATAAACCCATTAAAAACAGGCGGGAAGCACTGAGGCCAAACAACGGCTCCAGCGCTTTACCCATATCCGTGGCGCTTTGAACCTGGATATTGCGGGGGTGCAGCACCGCGGCAGCGCAAAGCATAACAGCTGCACTCATTATGCCCAGGATGATCATACCGGTGAGACTTCTGTCTTTCATAGCAGCCCGCTTTTCTGCCGTTAACCGGGCCGTACGTTGTTGCACCAGGTAAGACTGATAAAAAGCACCAACTATAGAAAAACAGGAAGCAACAAATGCTATAACAAGGGTTTCAGCACCTTTTGGCATGGTGGGTATAAGTCCGTTGAGCACATCACCGGCGGCCGGGTGCGACAAAAAGCAGGTAACCAAAAAAGAGAAAAGCATTAAAATGACGATGCCGATCATGACCCGCGATAGTATGGTATAAAATCGCCGGGCAAAAAGCAAAGCAATAGCAGCAATACTAATAATGATCATCCACGGCCGGTAAGCTGTATGGGTAAACTCGCCGATGGCGATACCCACACCTACGGCATTGCCCGCCTGGAAGGCAGTACAAACCAAAAACACTCCGAAGCCGATGATTCCCGACACGGCACGCCCCCATTTACTTCTGATGGTTGTAAGGATTGAGTTTTCGGTGGCTAGTCCGATCCTTGATGAAATATTTGTATAGATCGCCATAAAAAAAATGGCGATTACCAACACCCATAGTAACGAACTATTATATTGAGCGCCCATCTTTGAAGCAATGGTAACCTTGCTGGGACCAAATACCACTGCGGCAGTGATGATGCCGGGAATTAAAGATTGAAGCCAAGCTTTCCAGTTTGATTTCATATAGCAAATGCGGGTTTTGTACAATCGATCCCGGTTAAAAAATATAGTGCAACAAATCTATAATAATGAATACAATTTTCAAATTATTTTGTATACTTTTTTGAATCATTTTTCTATAATGTTCCGATGCTCTCCTGCAAAAGATAAAAACACCGCTCCGTGCGTGCGCGTAAAAAATATCCGGTAAAGTAAAATCTGAAGACTCTATTGCTGCCGATGCCACCAGCGTGAAAACGAATCAACCGTGTGCATGGCCTTGACGGGCCCGCGACATGCACACGTATTATATGATTTTGGTTATCCTTGCAGGGGCGACAGTTCAAGCATTAACTTCTCTCCTCTGTCGAGATGCTGTAAAAGTGTGGTGGTAGCGCCTTTCAGGTCATTATTCTTCAGGCATTCTACAATACGCCGGTGTTCAATATCCGTTTCTGTATAATCATCCACCTGGCTGGAATTGCTCAGCTTAAAATGGAATAAAGGAATGTTGCTGTTGATGTAGATGTTGTTCAGCCGTTCATTTTTTGCTCCCTTAATTATGACTTCATGAAATTTTACATCTGCTTCGCAGGCGCCGCTGTAATAGCCCCGCTCGATCATGGATGAAAAATCATTACAGATCTGTTCCAGCTTTTGAATGGTCTTTTTGTCTTTGTATTTAAAAAGCAGCCGCAACGCACCGGTTTCAAGAATTTCCCGCAGGTCCTTTATTTCCTTAACGTCATCGGAAGTAATGGATCGCACAAAGCAGCCCCCGCGTTCCCCGAACTCGACCAGGCCTTCGCCTGACAGGCGGATCAATGCTTCGCGCACGGCCACGCGACTTACTTCCAGTTTTTTTGCCCAGGTATTTTCAGCCAACCGGGATCCGGCCCTCAACTGATTGGCAAGGATCTTTTGCCGGATGTCTCCGTAAACCAAATTTGCAAGTGATTTCTCCTTCATAAATAGCAACCTCCATTTATTTAAAACAAAAATAATTAATTTTTGTACACATTTTACGTTTTGATCTGATCTGCGTGCAACCTGTATTCCGTCTGTTAGCCTGCTCAGGCAAAACGGATATAAAAAAATAATACGATCACCGTTATTAAAAGCCACCAAAGAGTTGGGTTACGCCATCCGCTGCTGCCTTTTTTTTCTTCGTCCGGAACCTTTAATATGGAGGGGGTCCATACCAATCCTTTTAATGCCTGCTCAGGCCTGGGAGCAGTAAACAAACTAACCAACCAGCAAATAATCATACATGTCCAAAACACAATACCCGTACGATTAAAAAAAGGCATCGATGGAAAAGCGAGGTTCATTGCGATGGAAAGCGGAATGGTAAGCAGTCCGGCAGCAATGGCTCCCGCCTGTGTGGTGCGCTTCCAAAAAACACCGAGCAGGAACATGGTTGCAATGCCAGGAGTAAACAATCCGTACAGGTTCATCAGGTAAAGAAAAACCGGCCGGTTAGAATAATGAATTAATAAGATCGCGCTAAAAATACTGATCAGCAATATAAGCGCCCCCGAAATGCGGCCAAAACGAACCGCCTGCCGGTCGGTAGCTTTTTTATTAATATAGGGCAGATAAATATCCATCGTAAGGATTGTGGTGCAGGAGTTCACAGCGCCGGATATATGCGACATCACTGCTGAGATCAATCCGGCGATCACGATGCCCACCAATCCAGAAGGCAACAGTTTTTCTACCAGGGTGGCAAAAAGCAGATCTGGCTTTTCGAGAGATGGCAGTATGGCCGGGGCTACAATTGCCGGAATAGTAATGATAAGCGGCACCAGGAATTTAAGGTAATCGCCAAAGATAACGCCCATGCGACCGTGCCATTCGCTTTTCGCTGCCAGCACCCGCTGCACTATAAACTGATTAGTGGCGCAGTAAAAAACGCTGATGCAAAGCAATCCGCCCAGGTACATCGTCCAGGGAAAATCAGGATCAGACGCGGGATAAAACAGCTTCCATTGTTTTGTTGTATTAAGCACTGCCTGTATTCCGCCGGATGCATGTATCGTGGCAAATGATAGCGAAATACCGCCAATGATCAAAACCGTTAATTGCAGCATTTCCGTCCAGATCACTGCGCGCAGCCCGCCAAGGATCGTGTAAACACCGGTCAGTATCGCAAGAACAACGATGCTGTATACAAGCGGAATACCAAACAAGGTATACAGAGAAACAGCACCCAGGTAAAGGACAGCGCCGATCTCAACCAAAATATAGGTCAGCAATATTAAAAGGGAATAGATGGTGCGCGCGCTGCTGCCGAAACGTCTTTGCAGGTATTCGGGAATCGTATAAAAACCATTGCGCAGGTAAAAGGGCAGAAATACCCATAAGAGCGCATTGAACCCGATAAGGATCGCCCCCCACTCCATTGCAATGGCTACAAAACCCCGGCTGTAAGCCGCTCCCATGGCGCCCACCAGGTGATGGCTGCTGATATTAGCGGCAATGATACTTCCCCCGATCATCCACCAGGGCAGTTTATCCCCCGCAAGAAAATAATCGCGCTTGGTATTTTTGCCCTTGCGGGAGGCATAGAGTCCCATCCCGATAATTACCAGGATGTATACAATAAAAATAATAATGTCAATACGGGCCAGTTGCATAAAATATATTACAGGTTTTGCAGCGCCGCAATAACGGCAAGGGTCAGGCGCTCCAATGAACCTTGCGCATAGGGAGTTGTATTGCAGGAATAAATATCCTTTTGGTAAAAATGGGCCTCCGGCAGGTAACCAATATAACCGTTGGCAATATTAACAACTGCCATCTTCTTGTCTGGAAAAGCAGCGCGCAGCGTTCTTTGAAAATAGGAATACGCTTCATTTGGTTGCGCCACAATGTAGCCATCCCCCAGTTTCCATATCCACACCGGCACTTTTGCGTGATCGCCTCCACCAATGACCTGGCGGGTATTCAGTTTCCGCCACAGTTTATCTTTCAAAACACGGTCTTCGCAACGCTCCCATTCCTTCCGGATCTCTTCCAGCGAAGGCAGGTCTTTTAACGGCACCTCTATTTCCAGTTTACAAAAGGAAACAGCGCTGCTGCCATCTGTTGTCGTATAATCCCATAATGCCAGCGGCGCGCCTGAGAGGAGCGATTCTTTGAACCGGTATCCCTTACCCGGCGGCAGCATTCCTTCATAAACAGACAATGCTGCAAAACCCAGCTGCCGGCCATGAGCATCGGCGATAGCAGTATCAGAAACATATTGCACCATTGGCGCCAACTCGCCCGATGCGCCTTGTAAGAACAGGCAAGGCGCCCCGGTATGGTTACGGATCACCTCGCGCATTTCCCCAACGAAGTCCGGCGAAAACAAATGGTTCTCCTGTGCAAGCGTTGTGGGATGGCAGGCATAATTAACCACAGAACAAAGCGGCTTACCCGTGTCGGTTGTTATGTGACCGAACAACAACGTATCGTCTGCCACAGCCCCCGGATGATATCCTACAAGATACCTTTGCCCATCTGTTAACGGAAGATCTCTATTGGCTGCCAGACTGCAGGTTCCATATTCCCAGTTCAATGTACCAGGAGCCAGGTTGCTGACACAACCGCTCATCAGGGTCTCCATGGTTTGCCGCAGCTGGTGTAAGTAGGGAATAATATATTCGCCCCCTTCCTTGTCTTTATTATTCGAACAAATTGAGGGGCCGGCATGTGTATGTGAAAGGCAGCATAAAAGCTGCGATGCTTCCAGCTCAAAAGTATCCAGCAGGTATTTTCTCAATGCATATTCATCAGCGGCGTTGATCCACCATCCCAGGTCGGCGGTGATCAAAAACAAATGCGGGGCATTTTGATGCGCGCGGATCGCCAGACACTGCATCAGCAATGGTTTGTGAAAACCCGTGGCACGGTCTGTTGTTGCGGCGCTCCAGTTGCGGAAATAAATAGCTTCCGGAGGATTGATAACGGCTTCAGCCACCGCAAACGATGCTTTAAAATTATTGGAGGCAATAGTAAATGGATCTGTCTTTTGCATAGCGGGGGTAGTTAAGGTCGCAATAATGAAAGTCCGCCGTCCATCAGCAAGCTGCTGCCGGTCAGATGCCTGTTTTCAGAACGGCAGATCCAGAGGATCTGCTCCGCTACTTCCGCTGCTTCTATCAGCCCTCCAAGCGGTACTTGCAACCGTGCTTTTTCGATGAGCTCCGGTTGTTGCTCCCACACTTCTTTACTCAATCCTGCGTTAACGTAGCCCGGCGCCATTTCATTAACCCGGATACCGTGCGGGGCAAACTCCAGTGCCATGCACTGACACAACATCCGCACGGCGGCCTTCGCAACGCAATAGGCCGGGATATGCGGGTGCACGGCATGCGCAGCCCAGCTCCCCAGGAAAACAATATTCCCCGGTATCTTATTGTCAGAAAAATAGACGGCCGCCTGCTGTGCCAGATAAAAGGCACCGTTTAGGTTTACCTGCAGCTCCGCCTGCCATTCCTGTGCGGTAATGGTGGCGATCGACTTTTGTGTAACGGTGGCCGCATTCACTATAGCGACATCCAAACGCTGCCATTCGTCAACCACACAATTAATCCATCCCTGCACGGCAGCGGCATCTCCCATGTCTGCCTTGTAATAAGCACAGGGTATGCCTTCATTTTCCAGTAAAGCCAGCTTCGGGCGGGCGGTAGTTTGCGGATGAATATCCGACAATGCCACCCAGGCTCCTTCTCTGCCAAAAGCCAGGGCCGTAGCGAGGGCAATATCTCCCAGGCCGCCGCTGATCAGTACCACTTTATTTTTCCAGTTTTGTTGCATAACTCATTTTTACCAGTCGCCCACGCTTCCATCCGGATAATACACAGCTTGTAATACTTCCTGCCGGAACGGATATTTTTTAATTGCAGCTTCATTGATCTCAATCCCTAACCCCGGTTTTGTATTCGGATAAACAATTCTGCCTTTTTCCTGAACGGTAAATCCTTCCGAAACCACATCGGCCCGCCAGGGCACGTCATTATGAACACTCTCACAAATAATATACGACGGTGTTGCGAAACCCAGTTCGATAGAGGCTGCCGTGCTTACCGGACCCTGCGGGTTATGGGGCGCCATTGCAACGCGGTAGGCTTCTGCCAGTGCGCCGATCCGCCGGGCTTCCGATAAGCCACCGCAATGCGTAATATCCGGCTGTATAACGCTCACCGCTCTTTTTTCAAGCAGCTCCCGGAAGGCGTGCACTCCTATCAGGCGCTCACCCGTTGCTACCGGTGTTTTCACTGCACGCTGGATCAGCGCAATATCTTCCATCGACTCCGGCCAGCAGGGTTCTTCAAAAAAATAGAGCCCGTAGGGTTCAAGTGCCTGTGCAAACAGCAAACCCATCCTGGGTGAAGGGCGTGCATGACAGTCTACCATAATATCGACCTGGTCACCCACAGCATCGCGCATGGCTTTAACACAGGCTTCGGCATACTTTACCGGCAGCAGCCCTTCCAGGGGCATCGTAGGCGGAACCGCCATAGATTTGAATGCAGTAAAGCCTTCTTCCACGGCTTTTGCGGCCAGCTCACCAAACCGCCTGGCGTCGGTGGGATCCGTTTCATAAAAATCCTCCATCTTACCGCCACCAAGATGGCAATATAACCGGATATAATCCCTGACCCTGCCTCCCCAGAGTTCGTGACAGGGTACACCATGAATTTTACCCAGGATATCCCACAAGGCTATGTCGATGCCGCTGATCGCCGTGCCGCGTACCACGCCATTGCCATGCCAGAAATGCTGGCGATACATCATTTGCCACAGAAACTCGATCCTGCGGGGATCCTGGCCTATTAACAAGGTTTCAATATCTTTTATTGCTCCTGCCACGGATTGTGTATGCCATTCCAGGGTGGCTTCGCCCCACCCATACAAACCGGGCTGATCGGTGACCACTTTTACAAATATCCAGTTACGCATCCGGGCGTGGCAGATATGTGTTTCTATTGCTACAATTTTCATTTGTACTGCTTAACTATAATGATTTGACAACCTCCTTTGTTACATCTAGTGTTTTTTCAATGTCGGCCTGCGAATGTGCATAAGAAATACTGCCCTGCTTGATCGGCAACGGAAAATGGAAGATGCCCTTTTCGATTAGTTTCCGGCGATACTTTTTATCCAGTTCAAAATTATGATTTTGGAGAATGTCGTGATAGTCGACCGGCTGATGATCCATAAAATAAGTGCAGAAAGCGGATCCCTGGCGGGACACATAATGAGTCATGCCCGCTGCTGCGAAAATGGACTTCAGCCCGTTTTCCATTTCCTGCCCCCGGGCATATACATGATCATAAACCCCTTGCTCTTTTGAAGCGAGTTTTTTCAGTGTGGCAATTCCTGCAGCTATTGTAAGCGGAAAGGCATTAAAAGTACCTGCAATGAGCACCCGCCTGCTTTTCTCAGGATGGATAAAAAAATCCATATATTCTTTTTTACCCCCGATAACGCCAAGCGGATACCCGTTGGCTACTGCCTTACCAAATGTAGAGAGATCGGGCACCACGCCACATATCGACTGATAGCCACCTAATGCGTGCCGGAAGCCGGTTTTTACTTCGTCAAAAATAAGAAGGAACCCGTGAGCATCGGCCAGTTTCCTCAGCCCTTCCAAATAGCCGGGTTGCGGGGGTACAATGCCTACGTTTTGCAAAACAGGTTCCAGGATAATGCCGGCAACCGGATAACGTTTGAGCACATAGGCAACGGAATCCAGGTCGTTATAATTTACAATATGTATTAAAGATTTGTGTGCCGCAGGGATGCCGGCAGAAGTGGTGTCGTAAGGATATTCTCCCGGGCTTACCCGCGGGCCAATATCCTCCGGACTACTGATCACATTACAGGATACATCATTATGCCAGCCATTATATCCGCCCTGCATTACGATAATATGATCGCGCCCGGTAACCGCCCTGGCAATCCGGATGGCATGGAAAGTTGCCTCAGATCCGGTTGTGGTGATCTGCACTTTGTCAACTGTGGGCACGTGCCGGCAAAACAGTTCCGCAAATTCCCCTTCCAGCTCGGTAGGGCCCGCTCCCATTAAGACGGCATTAGCCTCCAGGGTACTGCTAACGGCCTTATTAACATCAGGATCATTGTGACCTAAAAAAGAGGCAGCAAACCCGGCCTGGTAGTCAATATACCCGTTTCCATCAATGTCGAATACATGGCTGCCGGCGCCGTTACGAAAACATATATTCGGTTCTGATTTCCGGTTAAGAGAAACTACCCCTCCCGGTATCCATTTTTCATTTCTTCGGATCATTTCGTCTGATGCTAACCATCTGTTCATCATTTGCTATTTAAAGTTTGAGAATATTATTTTACTGTATTCCGGAGTTTGCCCAGATCATCTATTGACATTTCATTATCCGTGGTTAAATGCGTTTTTAAATAATTGATCAAAGCCAGCATTTGAGCATTGGTAAGGAAGTTAAACGCCGGCATGTTGCCGTTGTAGCTGTTGCCCATTATTGTTTTCGGACCATTTGTTCCCTCGTTGATTGTTTTTACCAGCTTTTCATTTTCCCTGAGCGTGGGATTGTTTTTCAACGGTGGAAAGCTGCCGGGCAGCCCCTCCCCTCCGGGTTTATGACAAGAGGAGCAGTAATTCATAAACAGCTCCTGACCATTATTGGCCATTGCTTTGGTTTGCAACAGCGCCGATCTTATCAGTGACTGATCAATACGGTTACTGTCCGCCACCGCTATCTTTAGTATATGATCATCTCCCGGCTTAGGATAACCCGAAGCAGGATTCCAATCCCTGTTGCTGGTACCCAGGTATACCTGCCCCTCGTCATCAACCGTAATGGATCGCAGCCGTCCGTAAAAATTTTTAAAATACACATCCTGCCCCGTAATTTTTCTGCCGGTTGCATCCAGGTGCAATACATATAATGCACTTCCTTTTAGTGTAACCAGCAAAAGGCTGTTCCGGAAATCTGTTATAGCGCCGTTACCATAATAAACGATCGATGCCGGAGCAATGGTTGGGGTCCAGCTGATCAACGGATCGGTAACGGTAATTTTCATTGAATCGACCTTATGTATTTCTGACGGCAGATCCAGTTTGCCTTCCACTACGGGCCAGCCGTAATTGTGTTTGGGTTCAATCAGGTTCACTTCATCTTCGATGGCGTCCCCATGTTCAGAAGCGTAGAGCAAGCCATTGGGGCCAAAGCAGATCCCCTGCTGATTGCGGTGACCGTAGGACCAGATATAAGAATTGGAAAAAGGGTTGTCCGGGGGAATAGAGCCGTCCTTCATTAAATGCAATACCTTTCCGTTAAGGGTACGCGTACTTTGTGCCATTCCATCTCCCTCTATGTCGCCCGTTGTGAGGTAAAGGTCATTATTTTTTCCTACCAGGATGCGCGCGCCGTTATGACTGGTGTTGGCCGGCCATTGCAGGATTGTTTTGGGTTGCAGCAGCGTATCTTTTTTTGCGTCGTAAGTGTACCTTACGAGGCGGGAGCTAAGTGTAGACGTGTCCAGCCCTGATGTGCCGGTACGCCGGTTGTAGATCAGGTACACATGGATTGAATCCGTTTCATGATCTACCGCTATCCCCAATGCACCCATCGTGCGCAGGCGAAAAACATCGGGTACCTGCACCATTCGCTTCGCTTTGCCGGTCTTTAATTCCAATTTCCATATTTCCCCTTTCTGCAGGTCGTACCATATATTGCCATCATCGTATTGCATCCCCCAGGGAACATCAAGACCATCGAGTTCTGAACTAACCCGGACTACCTGCTCTTTCAGGCGATAGTAGTCTTCGTGAACAGATTGCTCTTTTTGATGACAGGCAGACAATGCAACTAATAAGACCATGATGCCTGTTAAAACGATAACGGTTAAATTTTTTTTCATTGTTCGTTATTTCAAAATATACGGCTGGCCATTGGGGGCATCAAAATAAGTTCCGTCATACGAACGTCCCGGTACAAGCGAATAGCGGCCTTCTTTTAAATGGATATATAAACTGTTCTTTCCCGGTCGTACATAAAGATTTGTATTGAGCGGACCATCCTTCTGACGAATATGCCAAAAACCGCTGCTGATACCCGTTGCAACTACTGCATATCCGTTTCCGTTGCGGGGAACTTCAAGGGCAATAGAATCGGAGATCAGCTCTCTGCTGCTGCTCAATAGCTGCATCACCCCGGCCAGCCGAACTTCATAATAAGATTTATATTCTTTAAAAAAAACGGGAAGCTGTTTAGCGGTGTCTTCCGTCATTTGGAAAACAGTAAGAAACCGGTTCCGGTGCTGCTTTTTATTTGACGAGATCATAATGCGGTAGGCCTTACTTTCGGGCTTCGACGGGTCTGCAGGATAACTGGTGCCAAAAACATTCCGGGAACTATCACCCCCCCATATCACTGT
>JAGIAQ010000060.1:18359-25793 GCA_017744795.1 Niabella sp.
ACAGGTCCTTAACCGCCGGAACAAGCATGTCAATTGCGGTATAGCCGGTTATTCCCGCAGTGGAGCTTTTTAAAAGCAGCCCGCGCTCCGACACCACAGGTGCATTGTAGGCATTGAGCTGCCAGTATGTTTTGATATCCGGCAATGCTGTTTCTACATCGTCCGCAACAATAATCGCCGCAGGCACCACCGGGTTTTTAAGATCCAAAAAACAAAAACTGCGCGTACAGCTGCTCATTTTACCGGAGTAAGCAGGAGTAAGATCGGCTTTAAAATAACTGTAGAGCGGTTCCTTGTCATCGGGCCCCATATCTGTTGAAAGTACCGCTCCGTTATTGAACCAGGGATCGTTTCGCGTTTGCTCCGGACTTACCGGGAAACGCTGATTGAAGCGGGTACCGCCGTCGTTTGTTTTTGCTTTGTAATATAATTGCTCCCGCGGGTCATAGGCCAGGATCATGCTATGCGCGATAGAGCGCTTGTTAAAATTGTAATCATAGGGGGAACCGTAGGACAAGTATAATCCGATATCGCCAAACTGCATCCCATGGTAATATAGTTGCAGGGCTCCGGCGTCTGAATGCTGGTGGTTTCCAAATAAATATCCGCCGCCTTTGACTTCCGCGATCACATCATTGCTTTCGGGTGTATTGTTCCAGCCCGTGCGGGCCACCATGCCACCGAGGATGTTGCCGTAGTCTTTTGTCAAAGGCAATCCGGCAGGGGTGGCAACGGCTTTAATGGCCGGATCATTCAATAAAAGGTATAACACCGGGTCATCAGGCAATCCTCCCTCCCGTTCAAACTCTCCTTTAATGAGTGGGTCCTCCATGTAGGAATAACAAAGCAACATGGTTTGCGGCTGTTTCCAATAAGTATTTGCCCCATTTCCCTTTTTATTGCTGAACATATCGCCATCGCGAAGCATATAACCATCGGGCAGGCGCATATAGATCCAGTAGTACGGAAGATTTTTAAGATTGTCCGGGTATAATTTTTTACCCAGCATGCGGTAAAACAACATGGCGCCATGCATCTCCCATCCGAAGCGGTACGCGCCGTAATCGATGCCCTGGTTATGCCTGGGCGATTGATATTCAAACGCGCGCATGGGTACCAGCTGTTCAAGCAATGCATAGGAGGTATAACGATAGGGCAATGTATCCTCGTTATACACTGCGATGCTCATAGCCAGCAGATCCCTACTTACCTGGGCTTCATTGGCATGACCGTTTATAATGGGATCCACGAATGGCGGCCATCCGATCTCCATATCCCTTGCCAGTCGCATCATATGATGCCGCAGGTAGTTCTTTTGAGGTGTGCTTAGCAGGTCATAACACCAATCGTACACAAGCGCGGCGGTATAAATAGCCCTGCCTATTTCGCGCGTAATATCGCCATAGGTAACATTTCCAAACTCTAACACACCCAGGTAACCCGAAGTCAGTGCTACGGCCTCCCTGCCGGTAGCCGTATCTTTTTGCACCAGGTAATAAAATGCTTTTGAACGGGTGGCTGCCTCCAGCTTTTCGTCATAAAACATTTCTTTAGTGGTATCCGGTTTGAAGGGATAACGGGCGAGTGCCGTTTGTTGCACTTTACTCCAGGCCGCATTGTTTTCTTTTGCCCGTAGCCTTTGTTGCAATACCGGCAAAAAAGAAGGGGTTACCCAAAGGCGGGGGTGCGCCGCCGGAGGTATTACTTTAGGACTATAGTTTGCGATACCCGCTGGTAAGGCCGGCGGAGTATATTGTTTACAGGCAATATAGCCCAGTGCAACCCCTGGTGGCAGTTCTATTTTTAATCTTTTCTCCTTTTTGAATAAGTCGAACTTTCCGATGTACTGGTAAGCACCTTTGTAATTATCAAAAACGATCCGGACGGTAGGCCTTGTTTCATTCCATTGCCATTGCATGACGCGGGCTTTTTCAGGAGTACCGGCGAGGCTTGTGTCTGTAAGCGTTGCATAGCTAAAAAACTCGTAGGTACCTTCCTTCAACTGATCCAGCTGAAAAGACAGATAAGCTGCCGCTACTGCCCGTTCCCTTTTGAAAACGGCCTTATGTCCTTTAAGTGCTGTATCGGTTTTCAACCCGTAGTACCGGGGATTCATTCCTGCCCGGTCCGGATAAAAGACCGACGGTTGCTGTGCAGCCGAACCAAGCACCTGCAGCAATAGCCAGCAACAGAGTACCGTATATTTTTTAAAAGATATGTTTCCTGGAAATAGCATGCCCTAAAGTTATTTAATAGCCGGGGTTCGGTGCGATATTCGGGTTTACATTCAGCTCATTCCGCGGAATGGGCTGTATACGTCTGAAATCAGTTTGCAAAACCTGCGGGTAATTGGAATAAGCTTTTGTGCCCATATTTTCCCTGGCATAGCTTACATTGGTGCGGGCGAGGTCAAAGAAGCGCAGGCCTTCAAATGCCAGTTCTTTTTGTCGTTCTTTTAGAATTGCGGTTGTTATATCAGCAAGCGTCATCCCCGCATCGTAACCTGCAAAAGAGGGATCGCGCTTTTTAGCCAGGCTATTCAGGTAAAGCAAGGCATTGTCTTTGTCGTTCGTACGGGCATAGGATTCGGCCAGGGTCAGCAATACTTCAGCATAGCGCAACAGCTTTACCTCATCCCTGTCGGTGTTTGTTGCATTCTGATATTTTTTAACAACATAGGCCTGGTTTTTATTTCGCACACTGTCGGCGATAAGCCCCCGCCGGTAATCTGTAGGCGAATAAAGCTGATAAAGGGAATCAGTTGCCAGCAGATCGCCAAAGCCTTTGGATGAATAAATATAATCGATTCCTTCCACTCCGTTGTTTGCGGCGGCCGGGTTGTTTAAACCGAAAATACTTTCCAGTTTATCGGTTCTTCCCGCAGTTGCAGCCCAATAGGAGTTAAATGTATTTTTATCACCGGCGAGGGTGAATCCGCCATTTTGTACCAGGCCCAGCGCCGCATCCCTGGCTTTAGCATAATCGCCCATAAAAAGATAACAACGGGCCTGCAATGCTTTTGCCGCAGCTTTTGAGAAAAAGTTTGTTGTATTCGGATGCATCTTTGGGTCTGCCGGCATCAGGCTTGCTGCGCTGTCCAGATCTTTAACCATTTGCGTGTACACTTCAGCAACCGTGTTACGGGCGGGCAGCACCAACGGGCCGGTAATATTTGCCGGAATGATCACCAGCGGCACCCCCGGCGCCGTTGCTGAAACAGTGAAGGGTTGGGCGAACCAGTTGACGAGATAAAAATAGCAAAGGGCACGTGCCGTATAACATTCGCCGAGCAGGTAGTTAACATTCTCGGTTCTTTGTAAATTGCTTGCAAGTATGCGGTTTGCCTGTAAAATACTGAAGTACGTATTCTGCCACAATGCCGATGCTTCGGGCGACTCTCCCGTCCATAAAAAACCGCTCTGACTTAAAAAACGGCTGGAATTGGTGCTGCTCAGGTATACATTGTCTGATAGCAGATCACCAAAAACCGAATAGTTGCGGCCAAAAGTATAATAGGTCGTCATGGAGCGGTACATTCCTGCCACGGCTTCAAGCATACTGGCTTCGGAGGTTATTGCCTTGTCGATGGTAAGCGCAATATTAGGTGATTGATCCAGAAAACTTTTTTTACAGGATCCCAGCGATAACAGAACAACCAGAACGATCAACAACTTGTATATAATGTATCTCATATTGCTTATTTTTTAGAAACCAACATTGATTCCAATGGTAAATGTTTTGTACTTAGGCATGTTATTGCTGTCGAAGCCGGAATAGCTCACTTCCGGATCAAAGGGCAACCTGTTGTCAAACAAAAAAGTAGCGAGGTTGGTAGCCCTCACATAGAGGTTTAGCTTATTGATTCCATACTTATGGAGCAGCGCTGCCCGGCTGAGGGTTGCAAAATCATATCCCAGCGAGAGGTTCCGTAGCCGGATATAATCGCCTTTGTACAACCGGTAGGTACTGGTTGAATTATCAGTGGACGGCGCATATTTCGGCACATCAGTAACCTGCCCGGGCGTTGTCCACCGGTGCTCATAAATATAGAGATACTTATTAAAGGTATAATAAGCCCCTGAGGTGAGATAGATGTCGGAAGCTCCGTAAACATAGTTGCCGACATTGTAAGTAAAGTCAACGGCGAGGTTAATGCCTTTATAATTAAAATTGTTACTAAAGCCACCAAAATATTTGGGATTTGCCTGTTTGTTCAGTACGCTGTAGGCGGCATCTGATATTTTATTAGTGGTTTCCTTGTGGGTATTGTCTTTATAATACAACGGGTCGCCATTTTGCGGGTCTACACCGGCAAATTCTTTCATGTAATAGGTATAAAAATTATAGCCTGTTTTCAGATAGAAAAGCCCGTTTTGAGGATTTGTATTCGCATCAAGCGAGGTGATCTTATTTTTATTAAAGGCAATATTAAAATTGGTATTCCAATAGAACTTCTTTGTTTGAATAACATTTCCGTTCAACGTAAACTCCCATCCCTTATTTACCATGGCGCCCACATTTTTCAGTGTGCCGGAGAAGCCGGATGTTAGTGATGTGGCCACGTTCTGTATCAGCCCGTCGACATTATTGAAGTAATAATCGACCACCAGGGAAAAACGGTCTTTTACAAATCCCATATCTATTCCTGCATCGGTTTTTTTGGAGCGCTCCCATTTTAAATCAATATTACCGGGTGTAACAAACTGCTGACCGGCGATCCCGTTATAAGCAAAACCGGTAGCGCCGCTATAAGAAACAAGCGGCATCCAGGCATAATTGCTCAATGCAGCATTACCGGTGATACCATAGGAAGACCGGAGCTTAAGCGAAGACAGCACTTTTTGTTTTTGGAAGAAGGCCTCCTGGTCGATGTTCCAGGCACCGCCCACCGAAAAGAAATTAGCATAGCGGTTATTTACTGCAAAACGGGAAGAGCCGTCCCTCCGGTAAGAACCATTTAAAATGATGCGGTTCTTATAATTGGCCGAAGCAATTCCGTAAAGGGAAGTAAACGAATAGCCTTCATTTTGCCCGTAGGTACCCACCGGCGTGGCGGCGTTGCTTAAAGCGGTAAGACCGGAAGCTGCGGAGGGAAAACCATAACCGTCGGCCGCCAGCAGATAGAAGTTGGACTTCTGGGCTTCATAACCGGCGGTTGCATTAAGGGAAAAGTTATCGATATGCGGTATATCATAGCGATAGTCCAGTTGATTTCGCGTAAGCCAGTTAAAATATCTTTCAAAATAGTTTTTACTCCGGCCGTTGACACCTTTTCCATCCCCCATGATGGCATTGAGAAAAGTTGTTTCTTCCATGCCTGTATAATCCAGACTGATGTAACTGGTGTAAAAAAGGTTATCAAACAGGTTCCATTTTACTTTTGCATTGCCGAGAAGATGGGTTTGCGACATTCCCTTTACATCGTATTTGGCAATGACTAATGGATTATAGACTCCGCTAAAATTGGTATTCCCCGTTGTGGATGTGTTTAGTGAGCCATCATCATTATAGGCCAGCTGAAAGGGCCTTAACACACGGGCGGCGTAGGTAGGATTGCCGTAAAAACCCTGCGCATACGGCGTATTTTGACCAACATTAGAAGCATTGATACCGGTGCTGAAAGTGAACCGCTTATTGATCTTGTGTTCCAGGTTAAGCAAAAAATTCTTTTTATTCAGGTCAGCGCCAATAGTGGTAGCATCTTGTTTAAAATACCCTGCCGAAGCGTAAAACCTGGTTTTTTCTGATCCGCCGCTAAGTCCAACATTATACTGTGCCTGTTTGCCGGTGCGGGTTACGAGGTTGTACCAGTCGTTACTCTTACCGCTGTTGAGGCCATAACTATCTGCCAGTTTCTGGATCGCATCAGGGGTGTTGCCGGCATTTGCCAATGCTTCCTTAAAAAGTTCTGCATACTGGCTTGCATTCAGAGGCCGGCCTCCCTTAGGTAGCTCCATTGGTTTGGAGCTGCCGTACTCCACGTCTGCTGTAATACGTGTTTTGCCGCTTTTGCCTGCCTTTGTGGTGATCACAATAACGCCATTGCTACCCCTGGAACCATATAAAGAAGTGGCGGCCGCATCTTTCAATACGTTGATGCTTTCTATATCATTTTGATTAATCCCGGTAAGGGCATCCATTGTTTTAATATTGTTAGCCAGGTTTCCGGTATTTACGATCATCCCATCAATTACGATAAGTGGATTAGAGGAAAGCGCCATCGATCCAAGCCCCCTTATGCGGATACTTTGTTCTGATCCCGGCTGACCGCTAAAGCCGACGATAGAGACACCGGCCACCCGTCCCTGCAGGGTTTGCTGAAAGGAAGCAAACGGTTTATTCTCCATTACTTTTCCATCAACTTTTCCGATAGCGCTTACGTTGGCTATACGGGTATTTATCCGGTAGCCATCGGTAACGACCACTTCTTCAAGGCCCTTAACAGCCGGCAGCAATACTGCATCCAGTTTTGATCCGCTAACGGGTAATTCCTGGCTGGCAAAACCAACACTTGTAAAACTGATTTTATCATGAAGCGATACGGCTGGCAAGCGATAATTACCGTTATTATCAGACACAACAGTCCTGTTCCTGCCTGCGGCTTTTATTGTTACGCTACTTAACGCAGCACCCGATTCATCCCTGACGGAACCGGTAAGCGTGAAAAAGGAATCCCGCGCAGCGGTTTGCGAACCAGACTGTGCGAGCGCAGGAGTACTAAAAATTAACAGTAACAGCACCCCCAGTGTAAAAGAAAATTGGCAGACACTGGTCTTTCTGTTTTGCACAACCAACCCGGGATACCCCATTTTGGAGCTTGTAGTTAAGGTATTATATTTTTTACCCATAAATAGCGTTTAAGAAATGAACATATTTAATGATTAAACAGCAGCTTTTTAACTTACCGACAGTATACAATGAAACAATTACAGCGAATTTATATATCGTCCTTTGCCCGCCCCCTTTCAACGCAATCTTTCTCTTTCCGGCCAAATCGTTATGCCAAATTTATACAATTTTGTATACAAACAAAATATTTTTTTGTATATTTTTATATTACCTATAAAATTCACGCTAGCCAGAACACCTGCTATTTTAACAGGCATGAGCCTTTTAATAGTTTAAAAACCAGGTGTTAGCCCCCACAAGTTGTAAGAGTGCGCAAAAAAGGTAAATAAGGCAACATTAACAGGATTGCAGCCTTCCTGTTATTTTTCTGCTTTGGTTAAAAAATAAGCGGTTAATCCAGATCAGTTCCTATTTTAAAATAGAAAACGATATTTATTTATTGTATACAATATAAATAAAATACTGTATAAAATATAGTTTTGAATAATAGGTCTTTGTCTTAAAAAAATCGTTGAACTTGCGCTGGTGTTTAGTTATCAGGCATTGTAAACCCTTTTTGAATTTTATATAGCTGTTGCCATATAG
>JAGIAQ010000061.1 GCA_017744795.1 Niabella sp.
AGCAATACTGTAAACGTAGGTTTTGCGCCTACGAATCTCCCCAATCCAACGTTACGGTGGGAGCGTTCCTCTTCTGTAAACCTCGGGGCAGATTTTTCGTTTTTCAAAGATCGTTTCTCCTTAACGGCTGAAGTGTACCGGAAAAAGACCGACGGCCTGTTATATGCAACTACGCCACCGTTAACTACGGGATACACATCGCTTACAAGGAATATTGGTATGCTTACAAATGAAGGGATCGAATTTAGTGCCGGTTGGAAAATTATTAATAATGAAAAGATAAAATGGAGCCTGGATGCCAATATCGGATTTAACAAAAACCGGGTAGACCGATTATCAGGAGGACAGGGAGAATACCTTGATTACAGCCAGGTAGTAACGGGTTCCTATTTGTTCCGGTTGCAGCCGGGGATGCCCATCGGCCAGTTTTATGGCTTAAAGACCATTGGCGTGTGGACCGATAAAACAATTCAGCAAAAGCCTGCGGGGTTCCAGGTAGGTGCAAAAGAAGGGGATCGTCGTTATGCCGATCTTAATAATGATGGAGTACTGGATGACAAAGACAGGACTTATCTGGGTAGCGCATTGCCAAAATATTTTGGTGGCTTCAGTTCTACAGTAGGTTATCGGAGTTTTGAGCTGGCTGCGTTCTTCAGCTATTCAGTAGGGAATAAAATATTTGATTATTATGAGTTCAATGCCTTGTCTTTAAACCGGCAGCAGGCAAATATGCGTGAAGATATATACAACCAGCGCTATAGAGTGATCACGCCGGATATGAGCCCTGAGGAGGCCGCCGCTGTCCGGGCCAATAATGAAATAACGAAGACCCAGGTGGCAGGCTCAACCTATGATCCCCGGGAATCTACAGACTATTATCTGGAGGACGGAACCTACCTGCGTTGCCGGGATCTAACGCTTTCCTGGTCGCTGCAGGGCAGGCTCGTCCGGCGGATCAGCGTATCAGGTGTTAAGCTTTATGCAAACTGCCAGAACCTGTTTATTCTTACTTCTTATCCGGGGTATAATCCTGAAGTGAATACCCGGAGCGGTTTGGCCCGCGGGGTAGACGATGGAACCAGTCCTCTTGGACGGGTGTACCGGCTCGGCGTGAACGTGAATTTTTAACATCCACCCAAAAAAACAAATTATGAAAAAGATTCCTTTTGTGCTCTTATATATTATCCTTTTACATACCTCCTGTAAAAAATTTCTTACAGAACAATCGAAGTCGCTTATAGACCGTTCAAATTTCTATACCACAGATCAGGATGCCATTGCGGCGGTGAATGCTGTTTACCAATCCATGCGGGTCGATGTGGTGAACTTTTCTCCCGTTTATATGCAGGAACTAATGTCTGATGATGGTATCGTTTCTCCGATCACTACGGTGGATGCTAACCTGAAGCTGGAATACCTCTCTTACGATTCGAGGAATGCAAATATCAAAACGCTCTGGTCTTCCGCTTACCAGACTATAGAGCGCGCTAATAATGTACTGGCCTTTGCGACTGATTCCAGTAAGATCAGGCCGGCTGTTATTCATCGCGTATGCGGGGAAGCCAAATTCCTCAGGGCATTCTATTATTTCCGGCTGGTACAGCTTTTTGGCGGCGTGCCGTTAATGTTGGAACCGGCAGACGTATCAAAGAATAATCTGACGCCTCCGCGCGCTACGGAGACCGAAGTATATAATTTGATCATCAGTGATCTGCAGTACGCAGAAGCGAACCTGGATGATTTTTATACCTATAACGATTCGCAAAATGGAGGAAGGGCTACGCGGGCGGCGGCAAAGGCCCTACTCGGTAAAGTTTACCTGACGATGGCCGGGTACCCGCTGAAAGATATTTCCAAATATCAAAACGCAGCAGATAAACTAAAAGAACTGATCACGGATAGCGCCAGGTACTCTGTTGGTTTGAATACCAATTATAGCAATATATTTAATACAGCGGCATCCACTAAGGCCGCGGATCGGGAAAGGATCTTTTATACAAAAGGCACGTCGGGCATGCCGCCCAATTTGCAGGCTTATACCCGGATGAAAAGTTACTATGTGCAGAATTATGTGGTAATGGCTTCCAATGATTATAATCTTTACACGTTTGCCGCAGACTCCAATGCCTATACAAATCTGGATGGGGGAACCAAAGTGCCCTCCGTTCAGGCCGATGAAGCGATTTCGGGCGCTTTGCCAATAGGGTTCAGTTTTAGTTTTGGAGGCCTGATGGTGGATAAGTTTTATATGTGCAGCAACGGGTTTATCAGTTTTGTGCCCCGGGCTACTACTTACAATGGAATGGAAACTTCCAAAGATCCGTTGATCGGTCCCTTACTTGCTAATTTAAATGGCACGGGTGGCGAAGCTTCCTACGCCACTACCGGCGTGGCGCCTAACCGGGTGCTCACGGTGCAATGGAAGAATTGGCGTTGGAGTACAGGAACAACCCTTCTCAATAATATAAGCTTTCAGGTAAAACTATACGAAGCAGGCGGGAAGTTTGAAATGTTATATGACCAGCTGGTTCCTCCTGTAACGCCGCCGGCTACTGCGGCGGCTTTCAGAACAAGTGCGTTTTATTCTTCAATAACGAATGCCGCTGCTGCTCCCGGTTTTACCTGGAAGGAAAGCACATCAACCTATTACTATTCGATTAAAGGTTTTCAGCCCGGGCAGGTTTTCAGGTATACGCCAAGTCCGAATAGTGTATATGAGTGGGCGGATATACGACGAGCTTCAATCGTTAATGGCAGCTATCGGATCGTAAAGTACAATGACCCATTGAACACTGCCTTTACTGACAATGCAGATGATTTTATCTGGCTGCGCTATTCGGATGTGCTGTTAATGTATGCAGAGGCTTTGGCGCATATTGGCGGGGCTGCCAACATGGACCTGGCTGTGTCCCAGCTCAACGCGATCCGCAGGGCACATGGCGGTACAACGGGAACCTCCAATGCTCCCGCGCTTCCTGATCTTGCCTATGCTTCACAGGATGATCTTGTTAATCAGGTACAGCTTGAAAGAAGACGAGAGCTAGCATTTGAGTGCCACCGGTGGTGCGATTTGAAACGCTGGGGAATACTGCCGGCCACGATTATCAGGCATTTGGTTAACCAGTATAACCGGCCGGCAACAGATTTTAGTTACATCAACGAAAATATGAACTACCTGCCCATTCCTTATTCTGATATGGCGAATAATCCGAATCTTGTTCAGAATAAAGGGTATTAATAAATTATATTTGTAATTACTGCTGATAGCTGTTAAACCCTGATTTTGCAAAGTCAGGGTTTCGGCTTGCAATTATTGGAGTCTATTGATTTAAAAATTCATTTTATGATTCGTTCCTACCGTACGGTGTATCTATTTCTGGCCTTTTATCTGGGACTTAGTGCCCATGCCCAACAATTGCAGGCACAACCACTGGTGCGTGAAAAATTATCATTAGATAAGGGGTGGTTGTTTCACCTGGGTGATATCCCGTTCCCCGTAATAACCGGGCATGGCCCCAGCTATGCCACGTCCAAGGCGGGCTCTGCCACGGGAGCCGCTTCGGTCAGGTATAATGACAAAGATTGGCGACAACTGAATCTGCCGCACGACTGGTCGTCTGAAATGCCTTTTGACTCAACCGAAAATCTTTCACAGGGATTTCGCAAAAGAGGGTATGGCTGGTACCGGCGTTATTTCAAATTGGACAGCGCAGACAGGGGCAAGAACATAGAACTGCAATTTGATGGAATTGCTACTAATGCGGAGATCTGGGTAAACGGTACCGTTGTGCACCGCAACTGGTGTGGCTATACCTCTTCTTATATTGATATAACACCACTGGCACTATACGGAAAAAATCAGACCAACATTATTGCCATTCGTGTAGACGCCGTTGCGCATGAAGGGTGGTGGTATGAAGGGGCCGGAATTTACCGGCATACATGGCTGGTAAAAAGGCCGGCGCTATATATTACTACAGACGGCGTATATGCAAACCCGGTAAAAAAACCGGGCGGCAGTTGGCAGATCCCTGCCGAGGTAACCCTCGCCAATGCGGGTATGGCGCCGGAGAATGCAACGGTTGGAATAAATTTATTAGACAGGAATAATAAGATTGTTGGCTCGGCCGCTACCGGAGTACAAGTAGCTGTTTTAGGAACAACTACGGCAAAAGTATTGCTCAATGTTGCGGATCCTACACTTTGGGATGTGGATAATCCTTATTTGTATAAAGTAGTTACTACTATTAAACAAAATAATAAGCTTGTTGATGAACTGACAACAAAATGCGGCTTCCGGACAATTGAGTTCCGGGCTGCTTCCGGTTTTTATTTGAACGGGAAACCAGTAAAACTAAAAGGCACCTGCAATCATCTCGATCATGCAGGTGTGGGTGTTGCCGTACCCGATGCACTATGGGGATTTCGTTTGGGTAAGTTGAAAGAGATGGGTTCTAATGCCTACCGGTGCTCGCACAACCCGCCTCCGGCAGAACTTTTGGAAGCTTGTGACAGTATGGGTATGCTGGTGATGGATGAGAACAGGAATTTTAATACATCGGATGAATATGTTCGCCAATTACAATGGATGGTACAACGCGACAGAAATCACCCAAGCGTCATCCTGTGGTCGGTATTTAATGAAGAACCTTTTCAGGGCGATTGGCGGGGTTATGAAATGGTGCGTTATATGAGCGCCAGGGTAAAAGACCTGGATACTACACGCCCGGTAACGGCGGCTCAGAGCGGCGGCCAGCTCAATCCGGTTAACGTTTCACAGGCGGCAGATGTTGTTGGGTTTAACTACCAGCAGGGAGCCTATGATGCTTTTCATAAAAAATATCCTGATAAACCATTGGTCAGTTCAGAAGACGGATCGGCGGTGATGACGCGAGGCGAGTATGTTACTGATCGGAAGAAAGATATATTGGGGTCTTACGACACAGAGTTTCAACCCTGGGGCAATACACACCGCAAGGACTGGCGGCTGATAGATGAGCGTCCGTTTGTGGCCGGCGGTTTTTATTGGACCGGTTTTGATTATCATGGCGAGCCGCAGCCGAATGAATGGCCCGCAATTGCTTCTGTTTTTGGTATTATGGATCTTTGCGGTTTTCCCAAATCCGCGTTTTGGATCCATCAGGCACAATGGCGGAATGATATACCGGTATTGCACCTGGTACCGCACTGGAACTGGCCTGCAGACAGCATCGGCAAGAAAATAAAAGTAATGGCTTTCTCCAATGTGGATAGCATTGCGCTGTTGTTGAATGGTAAAGAAATCGGCGGGCAAAAAGCGGATAAATACGAGATGAATACCTGGTATGTCCCGTATCGCCCGGGTAAGCTGGAAGCGATTGGCTATAATGCGCATAAAAAGGTCGTCACCCGTTTTAGCGTGGAAACAACTGGTGCGGCCTATGCACTGCAATTGATTCCTTACAAAAAAGCACTAAAAAATGATGGCTGGGACGCCATGCCCGTAACGGTTCAGGTGGTGGATAAAAAAGGTCGCCCCGTGCCCACAGTCAATAATAATATCACATTTGATGTGACCGGTGGGGCAACGATTATTGGTGTGGGGAATGGAGACCCGCTTTCGCATGAGTCTGAAAAAGGCAACCAGCGTAGCCTTTTTAACGGACTGGCACAATTGATCATACAAAGCAGGGAAGGAGCGAACGGTACGGTGAAGATCACTGCGAGCACACCGGGATTGCGGTCGGCTACGGTAAGCCTGCCGCTTACAGCTGTGCCGGTGCCACCGTTTGTGCCGGAAGCGAAATTGCCTGCTCCAACGAATCATTAGAGCCGCGGGCTGTACAATAACTGCATTAGTGCAGGCGATTTGAGAAAACAAAAATTATTTCATTGCCCGGATCTTCATTCGTTTGCAGGTGATAGATTCGGTAAGCACAAGATTTGTATTAACAATCGATTGTTATGATTATATCGTTAGGTAACACTTTCCGTCAAATGAAAAAATATCTGCTCCTTATTGTAATTGTGCTGCTGGGAAGTTGTACCGTTGGTAAAGTTACCCAGGCTGATTATAAAAAAGATGTGCTGCTGCAGACCAACTATGGTGATATGGTACTGCGGCTGAGTGATCTGACGCCCTTGCATCGCGATAATTTTATCAAGCTGGTAAAGTCGAACTATTACAACGGCGTATTATTTCACCGGGTGATCAAAAATTTTATGATCCAGTCCGGTGATCCGGATAGCCGCCACGCACCGGGAGGCAAGCCACTAGGCGAAGGCGGTCCGAAGTATACGATCCCGGCGGAATTTAATACAGCGCTATTTCACCGGAAAGGCGCGCTGGCTGCGGCCAGGGAAGGAGACGATGTGAACCCGAAACAAGCCAGCAGCGGCAGCCAGTTTTATATTGTGCAGGGCAAAGTGTGGACCAACGGCGGATTGGACACCCTGGAAATAAAACGGCTGAAGGGCCGGAAAATTCCGGCGGCCGACCGCGCTGTTTATACCACTGTTGGCGGTACGCCGCATCTGGACCAACACTATACGGTTTTTGGACAACTGATCAAAGGTTATGACGTATTGGATAAAATAGCGGCGGTACCTACAAGTAAAGGGGCAGATAAAGACCGCCCCGTTTATGATGTAAGGATCCTGAAAGCAAAAATGATCCGGTGCAGCACTGACCGGTGAGCTATCGCCCAAACCCGGTTGAAACCTGAACGACGGGCGATACGCCTTTAAAGAAAATAATGTTAACTATAGACAAGACGTTCATCGTCCTCCCGAACCCGACGAAAGGAGGATGAGGGATCTCATCGTTTTCGAATGAAGTTTTTATTTCGTTCCGATTGTCATCGTAGCTGCGTTCGAAATGACGACGTAGTTATAAGTAACAGTCAGTATAACAGTAATCTTCGTTGCCTGTCCGGCAGCGGTACAATTAATAATCTTCCTCGCGCTCCAGCATTAAAATGGCACCTTGCGGAACAATAAAATATTTCTCGTTTTCATACAAAACTTCGGTGGCGCCGCTCACCAGGAATATGGCAAGATCTCCCTCTTTGGCCTGCAGCGGCACATATTTTACCTGGTCTTCATCAGACTTCCAGGGTTCATCCTCCACAGGAACGGGGATGGCATAGCCCGGCCCGGTTTTAATAACATAACCTTGTTGTACTTTTTCTTTTTCCTGAACACCCGGCGGCAGGTAAAGGCCGCTGGCCGTGCGTTCATTGCCCTGCAGCGGCTTTATCAGCAGGCGGTCTCCGATTACAATTAATTTTTTAAAACGATTGTCTGCGGTAATTCTCATATTCAATTCGATAAACCACAAAGATAGCTAATAAAACGCCGTTTCGTTGCCGGAACCTGTCTGATGTTTGACGCCTGACGTTTCATGGGGAATACTTGAATATTAATTGACAAGGTCTTTATGGTTTGATATCGGCGCGCTTCTTTAGTATAGTCTCAGTTTCGATATGACTGCAGGTGTTAAGCATTTCGCATTAGGCGTTTGACGTTTCACGATAAAGACTTCATTCCTCAGTACACCGTGCACTATTGACCATGGACTATCGACTATGGTCTTCTTCCTACAGATCCGCTATCTTTTTAAGACTGTCTTCAACAACGGCCTGTACGGTGGCGACTTTGCTTTTGTTTAATTGTTTTACCGCTGCAGCAATACTATCGGCGTTCACATGCGATTGCAGTCTTTTCATTGCTGTCCGGCAGTCTGCCCGTGCTTTTAGCGAAACCAATCGTTCCAGCTGCGCATTCAGTTGTGCTTCGGCCCTGGCCCAGTCGATCTCATTGTAAAGGGAGCGTAATTTATCGGTGTTTTCATTCCAGTTGAACCGGTCAAAAGCCTGGATCACTTGTGCTTTCAATGTTTTTTTCTGTGCATCAGATACCGTTTCCGCTAAATTGTTCTCGATCTTTTCCCATGCCAGCTCCGCAACAATCTGTTTAAATGTTTTCATGGACTCCTGTACGGTGTGCTCTGCACTACTGTCCAGGGCCGGTGTCGTAATGGTAGTATTTACTACAAATAAAGGATTGGCGTCGGTTGCCTCTTCAATGGGTCTGGGTTTTACCGGAGCCTCTATTTTTCCGTCAGGGCTTTCCGTAATTTTCAGGTACACTGTATTGTCTGCCGGGTTGCTGTCAGCTTGCTCAATAGCGGGGATTGGTACGATCTTTAGTTTGTTTTTTCCTGTCGTATGTTCCGCTGCTGCCATAACAGGCGTACTTTCAGCGATCCAATAGGAGGGAATGGATTGAATGGATACCCCAAGCAAGCCGTTGGTATTCCCCGAATAATAATAACCGCCGGATAATACAAGGAATGCAGCAAGGATTATTATCTTCCTGAGGGGGAATGAGCGGGGGGCGGCTATCCCCATAATAGCGCGGATTCGTTGCTTTAGCTGGCTTTCATTGCCCGAAACGTGCAGGGCCAAAGGGTTTGCTGCCACCTGGTTCCTTGCCAGCAGCAACAGGGTGGATGCATACAGATGTGGATCGTATTGAAATTGGGTAACCCACCGGTCGGCCGATTGTTCGCGGTCGAGCTCCTGCAGGGTCACCAGCTGTCGTGCAAACGGGTTAAAATATAAAAATGTAAGGATCGCCTGGTTTACCAGGTTGATGAGGTAATCGTTGTTTTTGATATGTGCCAGTTCATGCAGGATGATGGCCTCCAATTGCCGTGGTGATAACTGGTTCACAACAGCAATGGGCAAAAGGATCACCGGTTTTAGAAAACCGATGGTTAAGGGAGAGGCGATCTTCGATGAAATGAAAAGCTGCACTTTTCGTTTGATGCCCAGGTAACCAGCGGCATCCAATGCGAAAATCTTTAGGGAACCGGATACGCGTTCACCGCCGGAGCGCAGACGATGCACTTCCCGGGAACTGCTGAAGATACTCCTTAGCGGAACGATTAACAGCACCAGGTATAAAGCGGCACTATAATTAAAAACGGTCTGCATCCAGGCTCCTGTAAACAACGGATAGCCGAAACCATCAGGGGTAGCGGAAAGTGTAATAATAAAGGTGCTTATGAACGCAATGAATCCCGTCACTAATCCCCAAAAGCTCACGAGACTTTTTGAAGGTGCAGGATGCAGCAACCGGTAAAGGGAGATCAATAGCCAGATGACGCCCATTTGCCAGAGACTGTTAAATAAAGCGTAGCCCAAAGCAGCAAACAGATGGTATATTCCTTGTGGCATGATTTAATCTTTCTTTTTTAACTGGTCCAGCATCAGCTGGATCTGATCCAATTCCTCGCGCGATACGTCATTGTTACCCAGGGCCTGCAATACCAGCTGAGAGGGCGATCCGCCAAATAAATTGCTGATGAATTTGCTCAGCATAAATTGCTGGGTGGTCTCTTTCTTCACCGCCGCCTTGTAAATATGGGTGCGCGACGAATCATTGCGCTTTACCAGGCCTTTTTCATTCATGATCTGCATGAGCTTGAGCGTGGTGGTATACCCCACATCTTTAACGGTTAATAAAGTTTCATGCACTTCCCTTACCGTTGCATTGCCTTTATCCCACAATACCTGTAAAATCTCCAGTTCACTTTCTGTGGGTTTGATCGATTTTGTATCCTGCATAAAAAACCATTTTCTGCAATTTACGATTTTCTTCGTATGAAAACGGGGCGGTTTATCCGGATCTGAATATTTAACAAATATTTGAAAGGGGCGGCATCCAGGTTTTCGCCCCCGTCATCCCGAACGCATCGTCATTTCGAACCCAACGTCAGGAGGGTGAGAAATCTCGTTATCGGAAAACGAGATTTCTCCTCATCCGCTTGGGGCGGATTCGTCGAAACGACGATAATATTAATGATTGGTTTTCACAACTTCAAAACATTTGCCATTGGCAAAAACTGCCTTACTTCGCTTTTTTTGCCGCCTGTTTATCATCCGTCATTTTATCGAGTTCACTGGCCAGTTTTTCGAAAAGATTGGCGGCCGACGCGGCCAGGCTTTCGATATAAGGTTCGCTGGTTTTGGCAAGCTTATCGGCTTTGGTTTCAACGATCCCCCTGATTTTGCCCGCGGCCCGTTCTGCAGCTGCAGCCGCTTTGGTAAGACTTTTTTCCAGATCCTGTTCGCTCTTCAATGAGTCCGCAGGTGCTTCATTATGTTGAGGAGCAGGCTTTTTTGCAGTGTCCGGCGCCGTTTGCGCCTGTGCAAAAGAAATCATTCCGGTTCCGGATAATAATAATATGATAGATCTTAAATACTTTTTCATGTGTATATTTTTTTTTGACCGTTGCGTCTTGTGAATTTATAAGACCACTGGGGCGGAAGAGACGTTGTCTCCCGTAACAAAAAAATCGGGTCAAAAAGTATGCCCGAAAAAATTGCCGGTATATGCTATTGATTGCTAGGAAAGTAACTGGATCAGGACGCCCAGCTCCTCATATTGGGTTCGTTGCTGGTCGTTATTAAAACATTCTCTGAAATCGCTGATCACCCTGCGGATCACCTCCCGGTTCGATTGTGGTTTAAGAAAGGCAGGGTCATTTTCAATCCCGATCTTATTAAGGTAATGCTGCAGGTCTACGTGCGCAAAGATCTGGCCCAGGGATGGTTCCAGGAAAAATTCGATTTCGTGGTTTCCGGAAGGAGCCCCCAAACCGGGTTTGCAATAACCCAAAACAAACTGGCGGGGTATCTGCAGCAAGCGTATAGGAATATCAAGCATCTCAACCAATAAGAGATAGAGCGCTCCGATCCCGGTCTGGTTCCCTTTCTTGGTTTCAATGATCTTCGGGATCAGGTATTCATTGGGTCGCCCTATATTGTTTGTTTCGCCTTTTATACCGATGTAATTATAGATAATGCTGTTGATCACATTTACCTGTTCCAGCGGCGTGAGATAGTTGTTCAGTTCCAGCCAGATATTTCTCCGCAGGCGCTCGATGTTGTGGAGCACTTTTGCCGCCTGGGTTTCGGGGTAAAGAAATTTTGCAATTAACAGCAGGGCGGGCATCAGCTCATGATGACCTGAATCGTCCCATTGTTTAAAGTCGGTGGATAAGCCGGAGAAATAAAGCCGGTGAATTAATAGTTCAATGCGTTCCTGAACCGCGGTGTCTTCGGTCGTTTCCCACAAATGTTCCAGGTTGGGGATCATAGGAAGCCCGTAAGAAATGATGCGATTACTGACCGCTTCATAAACCGCGCCGTCGGGATCGTCAATCAGGTTCAATAGTGCATTGATCTCTTTTTTTTCATCCATCCTGTCAAAGATAATCGTGTATACAGGGTGGAACAAAAATTAAAATCCACAGGGGTGAATAAACTTGATGTTTTTAATGACTGCGAATGCACGAACGATCTGCCGTCAAAAACCAATTCGTAATAAGTCTCCCGCAGATTTTCGCGGATGAGCCTATACGAACGATCTGCGCAGATCAGCGGTAAAAAGGGGTTCCGCGTTCCAATAGATCGGAAGCAAACTTTTGCAAAAGAAGGAAGCGTAATCTGCGCCGCGCCATCGGCGCGGGTCTGCGTAAATCTGCGGGCCAAAAAAATTAGTCATTCCTGCCTATGTCACACAACCGTATTCGCGGCCATTATGTGTTCGTAGGCTTCGTTTAAAAAGCCGGGGAGCAGATGCCGGTTGGTCCACATAATTTTATCGGGGTCCTTTAACTGATCGATCATGCTGCTTAGTTTTTCTTCACCATGATTGTCGATAACGGTTTGCCTTTTTTCCTCATTTTGAAAATGCAACAGCATCCCTGCTGCGTCAGCTTCCGGGTGAAACTGGGTGCCCATCATATACGGACTGAAGGAGATGCCCATAACGGCTCGTTCATAGGGTACATGCGGACGTTTTTTCTCTATACAGGTAATATAGGCGCCCATATCATTTAAAATATCGAAATTGGGTTGTACCAACTGGAAGTCCCGGCTGTCTACTGCGTAGAAAGGGTCAGACAGATCTTTGAAGACCGCTGTATCGCGCCCTTCAGGCAGCATATGAATAGGGAATACACCGAAGGAGGTGGATTTTCTTTTACAGATCAACCCTGCATTAAAATGCCTGCTGGCCAATTGGAAGGAATGACAAATAAAGAAGACAAATTTTTTCTGTTCATTGCCGGGATTTTCATTCCAGCGCAGGGTTTCATTCAACCATTTATTCCAGTTAATATCCCAGTCGTCAAAGCGCGTGCTTAAGGGATCACCGGGACCACCGCTGGAAATATAAATATCGTACGACATATCAGGAAGTTCATTCTTTACGCGAACATCAAATACGTCATACACCAGTTTGATTTTTTTTTCGTTTGCCCATCGGTACACAATATCTTTTATACACCGCATTCCCTGATTGGGATGCCCTTCATTCAGGTCCAAAATCGCAAAACGAACAATACCTGTCGGATTCACCATCCTGCAAATGTAGGAACTTGAGCGCTAACGGGACTTGATTTAGATTATGATTTACTAACAACCGTCTGTGGCGCCGCCGGTAATTGCCTGGGGCACAGCTTTATTCGGCTTAAAATTATTTATCCTCAATGATCCCGTTATAAGCAATAGGGGTTTTATTCAGATTAATGATCCGTAAAGAGGCATAGCCTGATGGAGACGCCGTGAGGTAAAGACTTTTTACGTCGTTGTTATCCCGCAGATCGATCTGGATCTCGTAGTTTCCCTTGCGGATCGTTTTTTTGTAATTGAATTTTGTGGAAGTGAACTGGATGCCGCCTTTGGTAGGATCTACCGGTGCAGTGTAGGAACGGCCGAAAAAAGGAAGATAGGCTATTAC
Source organism: Niabella sp. (assembly GCA_017744795.1). Classification (GTDB taxonomy): domain Bacteria; phylum Bacteroidota; class Bacteroidia; order Chitinophagales; family Chitinophagaceae; genus Niabella. The sequence goes on from JAGIAQ010000061.1 coordinate 12,793, forward strand.
CGAATCGGGCGTGATCTTAAGATCATACCGGGACGTGAGTTGATACAGGTTGCTGCCGCCGGGGAAAAGATTTCTTACGTTATAGCGCGCATCTTCTGTAGGCACTACAGATTGTGCTACGAAGGTATAGCGCTGATCGTCCATCATTGCCGCAGTCTTAGTGGTAGTGCTGCCGGCTTTTTTTTGCGAAGCGCAGGAGGCGATGGATAGCATAACGATCAGCAGCGGCAATATGAGATAATTTACTTTTTTCATAAATAACAATTTTATTCAGGATGTTTTACCATAGTAATTTACACAATTTTAGTGGATAAAAATTGTTAATACTATTGCAGGCAATGCCACGAATGCACGAATAAATCTATACACCCGGACGAAATGCTAAAGACTTATTTGAGCGCAATGTCATTTAGCCGGGCCCCCCATCGGGGGCGCAGGTTGGTAGCTAATAGGTCGGTGGAGAAGTTTGCAGCCGGTTAGGGCCGCCTGGTGATGATAGCAGTACAGAAGCTGAAGAGTGCGACGCAAGTAAAGTTGCCAGGAGTGCAAAAGCTGGGTGCCTGATGCTCTAACGCCCAAACCTTCGCGCCCTGGCGCCCTCGCGGTTAAAACAAAAAAAAACCGCACCCTTACAGATGCGGTTTCTATTTGAAATACAGTAAAGATTAATACCGATACAATTCCGGTTTGAAAGGCCCTGCCACCGGCAGTCCTAAATAAGCGGACTGTGCGGGAGTTAAAGTATCCAGTTCCACACCGATTTTTGCAAGGTGCAGGCGGGCTACTTTTTCGTCCAGATGCTTGGGTAATACGTACACAAGGTTTTCGTATTTGCCGGGGTTGGTCCACAGTTCAATCTGGGCCAGCGTTTGGTTGGAGAAGGAGTTGCTCATTACAAAGCTGGGGTGGCCCGTTGCGCAACCCAGGTTCACCAGGCGGCCTTCTGCCAGCAGGATGATATCCTTGCCGTCAATAGTGTACAAGTCTACCTGGGGTTTGATGGTATCTTTTGTATTGCCATAATTTTCATTCAGCCACGCTACATCTATTTCAATATCGAAGTGACCGATATTGCATACGATCGCTTTATCTTTCATGGCTTTAAAATGTTCGCCAGTGATCAGGTCGCGGCAACCGCTTGCTGTTACGATGATGTCAGCCTCTTTAACGGCGTCGATCATCTTCTTTACTTCATAGCCATCCATTGCAGCCTGCAGGGCACAGATAGGGTCGATCTCGGTAACAATTACGCGACAGCCGGCACCGCTTAATGAAGCAGCGGAACCTTTTCCTACATCGCCATACCCCCCAACAACAGCTACTTTGCCGGCCAGCATTACATCAGTAGCGCGGCGTATGGCATCCACCAACGATTCTTTACAGCCATATTTGTTATCAAATTTTGATTTGGTAACCGAATCGTTTACGTTTATCGCCGGCATGGGCAGCGTGCCTTTTGCTACGCGCTCATACAAACGGTGTACACCTGTAGTGGTTTCTTCACTGATGCCTTTTACATGCTGTACCAGTTCAGGATAAGTGTCCAGTACCATATTGGTAAGGTCACCGCCATCATCCAGGATCATGTTCAACGGGCGATCGGCTCCGCCAAAAAACAGGGTCTGTTCAATACACCAGTCTGCTTCCTGCTGGGTTTGTCCTTTCCACGCAAATACGCCAATACCTGCTGCTGCAATCGCTGCTGCCGCATGGTCCTGGGTAGAGAAGATATTGCAGGAGCTCCATTTTACTTCGGCGCCTAAAGCCACCAGCGTTTCAATTAAAACGGCGGTTTGAATGGTCATGTGCAGGCATCCGGCAATGCGGGCGCCTTTTAAAGGCTGTGCAGCGGCATACTCTTTACGGATGCTCATCAATCCGGGCATTTCTGCTTCTGCCAGTCTGATTTCTTTACGTCCCCATTCGGCAAGGCCGATATCGGCTACTTTGTATTTCAGGTCAAAGTCAATTTGTGATTTTGTAACAGCTGACATAATTTAATTAAGTTTAGGATGCGAAGGTACGATATAGTATAAAATACTGTGTTAAATCTATTTATTAAGTATTATATCCTGTTACTTATTATTTTTATAGCATATAATTCTTTTTTATGGCTAAAAAAACTTCTCCTACAGCAGAATCGACGGTACAGGAAACCGGTGTCTTATTAGATAAAAAAGACCTTGAAATATTAAAGCTGCTCCAGGAAAATGCGCGGATGCCTGTTAAGGAAATTGCGGAAAGCATTCATCTAAGTCCCACGCCCGTGCATGAGCGCATCCGGCGAATGGAAAACAGCGGTGTCATCAAACAATATGCAGCCTTGCTGGATCCGCAGAAACTGAATAAAGGAATGATGGTGCTTTGTTATGTATCGTTAAAGCAGCATGATAAAAAAGCAGGACTGAAATTTATCCAGGCCATCAACGCCTTGCATGAAGTGATCGAATGCTACAGTATTTCCGGTGAGTTTGATTTTATGCTGAAGGTAATGGCAAAGGATATGGTGGGCTTTTATGATTTTCATGTGAACAAGCTGAGCCAGGTGGAGAACCTGGGGCATGTGCAGAGCATTTTTGTAATGGGGGTGATTAAAGAAACGCACTTGTTGTTGTGATCGCTGATCGTAAATATATTTGTGCTATGAAAAGTATAACTGCTTTAATGATTGTTTTGTCATTGTTTACTATTGGGAAAAAGGGAAATGCAAATAATAATTTTAATAACCGGGATACAGTACCCGGTATAAAAACGTCTGGGGCGGCAAATGATTCCTTGCGATTTTCTATGGTAGAAAAAGAAGCTACTTATCCTGGTGGCAGCCAGGAATGGCTTGATTTTTTGTCCGCTAATGTTAATGCGGATGTTCCTTTGCTTTGTGGTGCAAAGCCTGGTACTTATACAGTATCCATCCAGTTTATTGTAGAGCCGGATGGAAAGGTAACTCATGTGAAGGGGCTAACCCACTTTGGTTTTGGAATGGAGCGGGAAGTGGTGCGTGTTATCAGAAAATCAAAACAATGAGAGCCTGCTGTGCAAAACGGAAGGTATGTAAGAGCGTATAGAAAACAGCCCATGACTTTTAATATTGCCGAGGCCCCAAAAACAAAAATAAAGTTCTCTGATCTTTTCTCGAGGGATAAAAAATGAATTGCTGTTATTCTGGTTCATAGCGAAAGGTTCATAGTTCATAGCTCATAGTTCATAGACGTTCTATGAACTATGAGCTATGGACCATCAGCTACTTTCCCTTCTTTACATCGAGCAGTTCCACTTCAAAAACCAGGGTGCTGCCACCAGGAATGGTTGGGGGGGCGCCTCTTAAACCATAGCCCAGATCGTAAGGGATGAAGAATTTGTATTTGGAACCTTTGCTCATTAATTGCAATCCTTCTGTCCAGCCTTTAATAACGCCGCTCACCGGGATGGTTAAAGGTTCGCCGCGATCATAGGAATTGTCGAATTCCGTTCCGTTCAGCAAGGCTCCTTTATAATTACAGATAACGGTGTCCGTTGCAGCTGGTTTTTCGCCGGTTCCTTCTTTTAATACAACATATTGCAGCCCGCTGGCAGTAGCTTTTACACCTGTTGCAGTTTTATTTTTTGCTAAAAAATCTTTTCCTTCTTTTATGGTAGCGGCGGATTGATTCTCTTTTACTTTTTCAGAATAGGCCATCATTACTTTTTCTGATGCTTCTTCATTCATGATGGGCGTTTTTCCGTCGAAAGTGCTTTTCATTGCGTTCAGCAACACATCTGTGTTTAGGTCGCCCAGGTCTTTTTTCATGGACTGGGCTATATTAACGCCAATGGCGTAGCTGGCGGAATCTGCCATGTTTTTTAAAATGAAAGCGCTGCCGCCTGTTGTGGCCGGGGTTGCTTTTTTAACGGGCACGGGCTTTTTTGCCGGTGCCGGTTTTTTTGTTTGAGCGGTTACAGAAATCGTTCCGAGGCTTATTAAGCCGATTGTGAGCAAATACTTCATCGTGGTAATTTTGTTGTCAAATTCTAATAAGGCGGCAAATATAAACAGGCTTTTTCATAATCAACGTTGCCGGATTGTGTAAGTTTGTTAATAATACTATGAAACAATTTATAAAAAAAACGGAGATCCGCTGGTCTGACCTGGACCCCAATGGCCACCTGCGGCACAGCGTTTATTATGACTGGGGCGCCTATGCCCGGATCAGCTTTTTAAATGAACAGGGATTGTCGCCGGACCGGATGATGGAGCTGCATGTGGGGCCGGTTATCTTCAGGGAGGAGTGTGTGTTTAAGAGGGAAATCCGGCTGGGAGATATGACTGCTATTCAGCTGGAATTGGTAAGCGCCCGCAGGGATTTTTCCCGTTGGACGGTGCGGCATCTTATTTATAAGAATGAAGCAGTGCTTGCCGCAGTATTGACGCTGGACGGCGCCTGGATCGATACGCTGAAGCGTAAATTAACACTTCCGCCACCGGAGGCGGTAAAAGTATTTAGTGAAATGCCGCTGACTGAGGATTTTATATGGACGGATTAAGCTGCTGATGTATGAAAAGGCCGGAAAGGCGGGAAGGTGTATTTTGTAATCACCTTTGTTTTACCGTCTTTCCGGCCGGGTGCTATTTTGAAGCTATTTTCTTAGAACAAGATGGCCGAATTATTTTCCAGGCTCCTTGTGATTAGTAGGGGTATGGATAACGTCGTAATACACCGCTTTATTAGTGGCATCCGGGTATACCCTGTAAGTAAACTCTTTTGTTGTTAATACGACCATATCAACCACACGGGTGAAGAGTATCACCCCGTTGTTATCTTTTGCAACAATGGTCCTGGTTTTGCCATCAGGTGATAACCACCAGTTGCCGTGCATTTTTGGAGAATCATCCAGGTTATACATAGTAAATATGCTGTCGGATTTAAAATAAGCGAATCCAACAAAGTTGGCAATGTTCGGGTCGGTTATGGGAAGGATTTTCCCTTGCGCATCTTTTCCGCTGGTGGTTTCCCAGGGGGTAGACATTAAAATTTGGCTGGGGGTCATGGGCGGTTCTATCGGGCTGTTATCTTTCTTACAGCTGGCGAAAACGCCTAAAAGCAATACGCTTGCGATCAAAAAAGTGAAGCTAGTTGTTCTTTTCATTTTATAGATTTTTGTTGATGCAAAGCTAGTTTCACTTTTTTGCAACGGCTTACACGAAGCATTACAGGTGTTGTAAAAATTATAACAGGGGCTGGGATTGTGATTTTTTTAACAGCCCTGCCAATCAAAAAAGCAGGCCCCGAATAGCGGCCTGCTCCTTCATCTTAATCCAGGTTAATTTTATTGGTCTTCATCAAAATCAAAATCTTCTTCATCGCCTGCTGCGCCGGTGCTGAGCATACTTCCAAAGAGGTCTTTAAAAGCTACTTTGGTTTCAAACAGTTTTTTACTGATCAGGGAATAGGCCGCCAGTCCGTATAATACAAATTCCATTAACAGTGCGGCCTGTAATTCATTGGCGCCGGAAAAATATTTTTTTACCAGCGCATGCAAGCCATCTACCTGGTAAAGTTGCTGTACTTTTTGGGCATCGGTGACGTTGAAATCAACATCAAGATGATTGCCTTTGTCGAACCAGTTAATGACCGGCCGGTACGGGTTTTCCTCAGCTTTGGCCTGGGAGGAAGGCTTCCCTGTATTGCGTCTTTTATTGAGTTGCTCAGGGTTGGGAAAATAGTGCACAAACTGTGATCGGATGGCTTTATCTACCAGGTTCATGGCTACCTGGAAAGGGCCTTCCTGTTCTCCTTCATACACCAGTTCTACCTTACCGGTGATGGAAGGGATAATGCCTGCCAGATCCGAGATCCAGACCTGTGTATTTGTTTCTTTATTGACCAGGGCCCTTCTTTCTGCCGTACTCACAGCATTCTCCAAAGCAGAGATGGTGAGGCGGGCGCTGACACCGCTTTTTTTATCGACCAGCTCGCTGCTGCGCGCTTCAAAAGCTACCTGCTCAATCAGGCGTTTTACCAAATCACTTACCCGCACCAATTCTTTTTGTTCTTCATGGATGCCTGCTTCCTGTTCAGTTATTTCCAAAGCATGTTCCAGCGTTTTGGGATAATGGGTCAGTATCTGGCTTTGGATCCTGTCTTTTAAAGGGGTTACGATGGAGCCCCGGTTGGTATAATCTTCGGGGTTTGCGGTAAACACGAACAAGATGTCCAGGGGCATTCTTAATTTAAAGCCTCTGATCTGGATATCGCCTTCTTCCAGGATGTTGAACAGGGATACCTGGATGCGGGCCTGCAGGTCGGGCAGTTCATTGATCACAAAAATGCCGCGGTTGCTTCTGGGGATAATTCCATAATGCAGCACGCGCTCATCGGCAAAACTTAATTTGAGGTTGGCTGCTTTGATAGGATCGATATCGCCGATCAGATCGGCGACACTTACATCCGGCGTAGCCAGCTTTTCGCCATAGCGCTGTTCGCGGCTTAGCCAGGTGATAGGGGTGGCGTCACCTTTTTCCGCAATAAGGTCCTGAGCATATTTTGAAACCGGCTGCAAGGGATCGTCATTGATCTCGCTTCCTGCCACTACCGGAATGTATTCATCCAGCAGGGAGATCATCTGCCGCGCCATCCGCGTTTTTGCCTGTCCGCGCAGGCCCAGGAAAAGAATATTATGCTGGCTTAATAAGGCGCGCTCCGTTTCGGGAATCACCGAATCTTCATAGCCCACAATGCCAGGGAAAGTTGTGGCGCCTGCTTTTAATTGCTGTATAAGGTTTTGCCTGATCTCTTCTTTGATGCTTTTGGATTGATAACCACTTGCTTTTAATTTACCCAGAGTGTCAATATTGTTCATGGCCGGTAAGATCGGGAAGACGGGAAATGCTTCCAGTTTTATTTATTCAAGGCAATATCGCCTGATTCCATATTTTATTTTTGCAACGTTGAAATTAATAAGAAAACCAACATGTTTACCTGTTAACTTTAAATGACTAAGTATTTGGGCCTCCCAGACTGGATTAACAATATCTACTGCCTTTAGTTCGCAGATTATAAGGTTATCTATAAAAATATCCATTCGTAATCCTTCATCAAATTTTAATCCATCGTAACAAATAGGTAAATATACCTGGCGTAAATAATTAATTCCTTTTTTGGCCAGTTCATGACAGATACATACTTCATAGATTTTTTCCAGTAATCCGGGACCAAGCATTTTGTGTACCCTGAATGTGCAATCAACAATCTCTTTGCAAAGGTGACGTTCCTTTTCGGTTAGCTGATACATATTTAACTATTTTATGGTGTTTACAAATATGGGTTATTAGTGGGCAAAAGGGCAGCGCTGTGTCTAACAGGCAATACCTGCATAAAAGTAAGATTATTTCATCTTTTCGCCTTCGATGAGGTACATTATAATTAGCCGGTAAGGTGGCAAGACAGTAAGGTTTGAAGCGATTCAAAAAAAACTTCCCGCTTTTCCGTCTTCCCGGCGGCACCCTAAATCACGGTCTTTGACTTTCCACTCTCAAAATCCTTAAAAATAAACGAGCCCAGGTTGTCCAGGGATGCAAAATAGGCTTTACCATGATTCATTTCTGTAAATTCCTGTACAAACCGCTGCAGGTAAGGGTCTGTGGCGATCATGAAGGTGGTGATCGGGATCCTTAACTTTTTGCAGGCTGCTGCCAGGTTCATACAGCGATTGACCACTTTGCGGTCCAGCCCGAAAGCATTTTTGTAATAGCGCTTTCCAATTTTCAGACAAGTGGGCTTCCCGTCGGTGATCATAAAGATCTGCTTATTGGGGTTTTTGCGTCGCCGCAACAGGTCCATCGCCAGCTCCAGGCCGGCAACCGTATTGGTATGATAGGGGCCTACCTGTAAATAAGGGAGGTCTTTTATTTCAACCGGCCAGGCATCATTGCCGAATACAACAATGTCCAGCGTGTCTTTAGGATACCTTGTGGTGATCAGCTCGCTCAATGCCATCGCTACTTTTTTAGCGGGTGTGATGCGGTCCTCACCATAAAGGATCATAGAGTGCGAAATGTCGATCATCAAAACCGTAGAAGTCTGTGTTTTAAAGTCTGACTCGCGGATGGTGAGATCATCCTCCTGCATGTGAAAGCTATCGATGCCATGATTGATCTGCGCGTTGCGGATGGATTCCGTAAAATCAATTTGCTCCAGCATATCGCCGAATTGAAACGGACGTGTCTCGGGATTGATTTCGTCTCCCTGGCCTGGTTTGAAGGTCTTATGATCGCCCTTTCCGGCTTTTTTCAGTTTCCCGAAAATCTCTTCGAGGCTCTTTTTTCGGATCGTCTGTTCTGTTTTTGGGGTGATCCGGATCTCTCCTTTTTGCTCATCTTCTTTAATATAGCCTTTTTGCTTCAGGTCTTCGATGAAATCGCCAACGCCATAATCCTTATCGCCCAGTTGATATTCTTTATCCAGCTGATTCAGCCATTGCAGTGCCTCTGCCACATCTCCGCTGGTATAGGTGAGGAGCTGCATGAAAATATCCAGCATTTTTTCAAAAGGCGTTTTTCCCTCGCTTTTGGGATCAAACCCTGAAAATTGTATCCCTCTCATATGTTAAATGTATCAATAATTTTTGAATTGTTTAACCGCCGGAATGCGGGGCGCGATGCATTTTAAATTCCTTTGCATTGCTGCGTTTTCGCGGTTTCATCCAGCCTGCAAAATAAAATAACAAGCAGGTGGCCGAATAGTTCGTAGGCCGAGGCATGAGGACGATACGTTAAACAAAACCTTTCTATATGGCCCGCAGCGTGCGCAAATCTCTTTCGCAGATTTTGCTGAGGACGCTGCCCTTCTGTGTTCTATCCGCGGGAAAGATCTTTCGGATATAAGGGTAATACCAAACATAAAAAATCCCCTGCGGAAGACAGGGGATTTTAATGGGAATAAGATACTATTATTTCTTTCCGGAATCTTTAGCGGTTTTGCCGCTATCGGCTGCTTTGGCAGGTGCCGAAGGGATACCCTGTAATTCCTGGATTGGAGATTTTTCATTCTTCTTCAGCGGATCATAATGCTGTTCAATAGCATCGGCTGCGGCGCCAGCAAATTGATTCAGCGGATCGTCGATAGACTGGAAGCCCTGATAATAATCCGGTTTTTCGGCTTTCAGGTAATTGTAATAATTCTGCTGGTCGTTAATGTCCTTTCTAACGCCTGCGATTACTTTCCGGGCCATATCCAGCTTCCCGGCTTTATAATAGGCTTCAGCTAATATAAGGCCAACCTGGTCCTGCTGATTATAATGGCTTACCATGCCATAGGGCATGTTTTCCGGTAAAATACCGGCTTCAGCCTTATCCAGTAATTTGACTGCTTCGTCTTTCCTGCCTGCATCTGCAAGGTTACCGGCGGCTTCAGCGAAAATGCTGCGGATATTCATGAGATGTCTTCTGTTTTCTTCATCAAAATAAACACCCGGTTTATTCGCCCCGCCAAATTCGTATTTGGTCAGCAGGTTTTTGTAGATGGCGTCAAGATTATTGTCCCTGATGGAAGTGCCGCCGGCACGCAACTGGCGGTACACCTGGTCGGTAACCCAGTTGGCCTGGAGATTTTTTGTAACGAAGGGCACCAGGCGATAGGAGAGCCCGTCCTTGCGGATATACTGTCCAAAACCCAGGCTGCCGTAAGGCGCTGTAAAGTAAATGGGACGTTTCCACTGGTTGGAGGCAATGATGCTTAACATGATCAGGTCGTTGCGTTGAATGCCGGAGGTTCCCTGCGGAATTTCAAAAGGAACCTGCGCTAAAACACTGTCTGCGGCCGTTGCGGTTCCATTCTTAAGAACCAGGTCTTTGTCTACCGGAATGAAGAAACGTCTTATCGGCAGATAATTGGAACCCACATCCCGTTTGGTTTCAGGATCTTCGGCGCGTGCGCCTACCGCTGTTTTGATCACATCGTAAAGCGGATAGAAATTGTTTGGATCAATATTTTGCCCGGGCTGTGGTTGCGTAAAACGCAGGTATTCCCGGTTATGTCCTTCAATTTGCTCAGGAGTCAGGATCACATCAACAGAGTCTGCATTATTGATCTTATACCGGAGTTGGTTGATGTACCAATCGATACCTAACAGGCTGGTATTGATGATGCGAATGTCTGGCCGCACATTTTCCACTTCCTGGGCGTACCACAGCGGATAGGTATCATTATCACCAAAGGTGAAAAGGATCGCATTGGGCGCACAGCTTTCCAGGTAATCTTTCGCCAGATCCGGTGCCAGCGTTTTTTTACTGCGGTCATGGTCATTCCATTCCTGCTGCGCCATCAACACCGGGGCTATGATGCAAAGAATGGCCGTAACAATATTTGCCATTTTTAAATTAGCTCCTTTTCCCGAGGCTGCCCGGGCAATAAATGTAACGAGGTACAGTACCACAACATAAATCACGGTAGCAACCAGGCTGGCGATGATGACACCGGAGAAGGAGCTGGACATACTGGCCAATGCAGTAATAAGGAAGGTTGCAGAGCCGCCATAGATCAGCAGTTTCTGGAAGCCTTCCTTATCTTCCGGTTCCAGTACGCTTCTTATAAAGGCAACCACTGCCAGTCCGATCCACACGGCAAAGGCATAAAAAGAACCTACATAAGCATAATCCCGCTCACGGGGCTGGTTGCCCGGCTGGTTCAGGTAGATCACAATCGCCATACCTGTAAAGAAGAACAGGAGGAAGGTTACTACCCAGTCTTTCCTGTTTTTCAGGTATTGGTAAACAAAACCGATGATGCCTAATACAAAAGGCAACATATAAAAAGTATTGTGCGCTTTATTATTCTTTAAACTATCCGGTAGTTTACTTTGGTCGCCCAGGCGGGCATTATCCATAATGGAGATGCCCGATATCCAGTTGCCGTCCCGTTTGTTACCATAACCTTCCAGGTCATTTTGTTTACCGGCGAAGTTCCACATAAAATAGCGCATATACATCCAGCTGGTCTGGTAACTCAGGAACCAGTTGATATTGTCGCCATAACTGGGTGCACCGTAGGAGCCCTGACCGGTATTAGGATCAGGTTTGGCCAATCCGAGCCAATCGGCATAAAAGTCCTGGTGGCCCTGTTCGTTACTTGAATCCCAAACGCGCACAAAGAGTTGTTTGTCCGAGCTTTTATAGCGAATGGAACGATCCCGGCCAATAGGGATATATTTATTATCCCCCTTTACATATTTCATTTCGCCCTGATCCAGGTAACTTCCGTTCTCATCCACATCCGGCTCTGCCGCATAATGCGCGCCATACATTAAAGGCTGTGTTCCGTACTGCTCGCGGCTGAGGTAATAGACCAGGTTGATGGGGTTGTCGACATTGTTCATATCGATCGCCGGGTTGGCGTTACTGCGGATCATGTTGGTGAAATACATAAAATATCCCAGCATCATAAATGAGAAACACCAGAGAAATAATTTCAGGATCTTTAAGGCTGTGGGCTTAATAAAGTAGCCCAGTACACCTCCGATAATTAAAAGTAAAACGATCTTGGGCACTGCCATGGTACCGCTGCCAAAGGCAAAAGGCAAAAAGGCCAGTGTGAAAAACAGGGCCGTCCATACCAGGATCGTGTTTTTGGAAACGGTTGATTTAAAACGAATACCCCATGCGATCAGGGCGGCAATAAGGATAAAGTAAATGGTAAATCCGGAGAAGAAGGGCAGCCCAAAACTGTTTACAAAGAAAATATCAAAAAGGCCGGCTGCTTTCATGCTGTACTGGATCACCGCCAACTGTACCACACCGGTAATCAAACAGCCTATCAGGAAGGCAACGATGCCACTTTTAACGGTCACTTTATAACGGCGATAGAAATAGATCATTACAATGGCCGGGATGGTCAGCAGGTTTAACAAATGCACACCGATCGACAATCCCATCATAAAAAACAGAAACACGATCCAGCGATCCGCTCTTGCTTTTTCGTATACGTCAGTTGCCATTTCATCGGCATACTCCCATTTAAGCATACACCAGAAAACGAGCGCGGTAAAAAAGGAGGAGCTGGCATATACCTCACCCTCTACTGCACTGTACCAAAAAGAGTCGGTGAACGTGTAGGCAAGTGCCCCAACGATACCTGCGGTCATTACGGTAAAAATTTGCTGACCGGAAAGATCACTGCCGGCTTTTACAAACATTTTCCGTGCAAAATGGGTAATGGTCCAAAAAAGGAAAAGGATGGTGAAGCTGCTCATCAATGCACTCATGAAGTTCACCGCATTGGCGGCCGTCATTGCTTTATCGCCAAAAAGCAGAATAAAGAAGCGACCCAGCAGGCTGAACATCGGTGCCCCGGGCGGGTGCGCCATTTGCAGCTTATAAGCGGTGGATACAAACTCTCCACAATCCCAAAGGGAGCCACGGGCTTCTCGTGTGGTTGCATAAGTAAAGGTGGCAATAAGAAAAACCACCCATCCGGTAAGATTGTTTACTTTTTTGAAATTCATTTTAACGAGTCTTTTTTCGATGTTCGCAAAAATAGGGATAAACCGTTCATTTTAGTTGATTGCCAAAGAGTATTACATTTATTTTATCAGAGCCGGGCAGGGCGTTCCAAACGGGTCGAAAATGCGTTTTACCGTACCCGGTAGGGGTTGTGATACCAGGTGGTATTTATCTCCTGAACATAATCCTCGATCTGCCGGTCGAAAGGGTTTGTCC
>JAGIAQ010000062.1 GCA_017744795.1 Niabella sp.
ACCGCGTGAAGACGAATTACTATACGTTGAATCAACCCTCCGCGGCCATGCGGTGGTAACAGAAAACAAAACCAAAGAAGCAACGCAGGTCAACCTGGAATATTTATTTAACGCAATCACCGGCAATCCGGAAAAAGCAAAATTAATTTTTAACACCAAATAAATTTTTATGAGCGATCTATTCAATGCAAAGAGATTTGCATTATTTTTTAGAAAAACAATTGCAGAGCGCCCGATACTCACTGTGGGAGTTATGGCACTATTGCTTATTTTATCAATACTACTCTACACCATCATAAAAAAAATAGCCGGCTTTGGGCCTGCACAGAATATAACGATGATCTGGGGGCTTGCCGGTGGTAGTTTTTTGCTTACCTCCTTTGTTTTCGGGTATTTCGGCACCAATGCAAATGGCTGCTCCTATCTTACATTACCGGTATCATTTCTGGAAAAATGGTTATGTGCGATTATCATAGTCCTTATTATCTATCCGGTATTGTTCCTGCTGTGCTTTCATATAACGGATAGCCTCTTCGTTGCGGCCTACCACAACAGTCTGGATCCGGCTTCTCCGTTTTACAAGCAATTCTACGAAAGTGTTTACACGCTTGACCTCACTGGTTTTTTTGCATGGAAAGTCTACTCCCTGTTTCTTACACTGACCGGTTGCATGCTGGTGGGCGGTCTCTATTTCAACAAAGCAGCACTGATCAAAACAAGCATTGCTATCACCCTACTTACTTTGGCCATTATTGGCATCAACTGGCTTATGGCCTTCTCAATATTCCGTAATGTAGTGGACGCCGCTCCATATAATCACGTAGTACTTTCGATTGGAAGAGAAACCGGCACCTTGATACTGCCCACACAGGCAGGCAATATTTTTAGCACAGGATTAAAATACGTAATTCCGGGTTTCTTGTGGCTGTTACCATTGATCCGGTTACGGGAAAAAGAATTTTAAATACGATACATGGAGTTCAAGGAAAACCCGGCGATATACATACAGATAGCTGAATACGTTTGTGAACAGATCCTCTTAAAAAACTGGAAACTGGGCGACCGGCTCATCAGCATCCGGGAACTGGCCGCGCAAATACAGGTAAATCCCAATACGGTGCAACGATCCTATGATCTGTTGCAGCAGCAAAATATCATCAGCAATAAAAGGGGGATCGGCTATTTTATTGAAGTCGATGCCATGGAACGGATCCTTGATTTCAAACGGGAACAATTTATAGAGAACGAGTTGCCCGTTTTTTTCCGGAACCTTTTTTTATTAAAAATAGATCTCAAAGAATTGAAACCAATGTTCGACAAATTTGTACAGGAACATTTTAAAAAATAAATCATGAAGACAACAACCCGAATACTATTATTTATTTTTCTTGTGCTGATCGCCGGCCTGCTGTCCTCCAATATGATCCTGAAAAAGCAGTACGATGCAGTGGACAAAACAGATCTGTACTGGACTTACAATAAGGTGCTGGAACAACCCTTCAAACACCTGGTCATAAACGGCGGAAAGGATACCCATATTTTTTACGAACCGGCTGCTAAGCCATCAGTGCGGTTGTTACAGGAATGGGTAAATGAGCATGGCGGAAAAATAGACGCAAGCATAAAAAACGACACATTATACCTCAACTTCAACTATGTTCCCTCCAATCCCTATGAAAAGTTCTGGCTGGCAAATGCAGCGCCAGTGCGGATCTTTTCACCGGAATTACTGTCAGTTACCGGCAACAACATTAATTTTGAAATGCAGAAACTGCAACAAAAAAATATTGCCGCAACCATTACAGGAAAATCCAGATTTGAAGTAGAAACCCTCTTGCGTGATATGGATTCCATAAATATCCGACAGAGCGATTCCTCCAATGTAGTGATTGAATTGTCGCCCGACATCAACAAAGCTGCCGGATCGAATGCAACGCAAGAACGCATTACAATTAAAGGGAAAAACGGAAATACATTTTACTTCCGGCCGCCGGCGCCCGAACAAAAAAAATTCGATGAAACCATAACCATCCGATCGGTAACTGCAGCTATTGCAGGGCATTCACTATTAGATGTAGGTCATGCACAGGTGCAAAACCTGCAATTACAGCTGGCGGATAGCGCGGCCGTTATCTTATCGGGAAACGCGTTAAGAAAAATAAACCCTAAAGCAACGGCACAATAGCACTGCGAAAAAACCAATCTTCTTTTCTCACCGTCATCCCGACTAAAGGAAGGGCCCCCTTCTTTAATAACGAGATTTATCTTCATCCGCCTTTGGCGGACTCATCGAAATGACGATGCCTTCTGTACAACTAATTGCACCGCTAAGGCGCGAAGCCGCGAGGATTGTAATTCCTTAGCGTCTTGGTAGTTATTATCAGAAAAAAAACTACTCCGCCGCCGGTGTAATGATAATATTCCGGTACATGATCGGGCCGTGATCTCCCTGGAAATAAATGGGGCCTGGTGCGCCTTCATCACTATCCAAAGCGCCACCGGTAATGCCCGGTATTTCCTGGTTGCAGATGATCGTTTTCCCATTGGCAATAATAGTAACCATTCGGCCGATCAACGTAATATCGAAACTTTGCCATTGATCGGGGCCTTTTACAGCCATTTCATTGGGAACCAGGAAACCATATACGCCACCGAATAAATGACTGTTGGGATGGTCGGTTGGTGGGTTATCTATAATCTGCACTTCATATCTTCCACGCAAATACACACCGCTGTTGCTTTCTTTATTGTATTTAAATTCTATATGCAGCTTAAAGTCTTTGAATTTACGTGTTGAAACCAAATTAGACCCGGTATGCGGACTGATCAGCACGCCGTCTTTAACATACCACTGATTGGTTTTTCCCGTGGGCTCCCAGCCGTTCAGATCTTTACCATTGAAGAGTTTTACAGGCTTTCCCCATTTTACATTTTTCTTTTCAGTAAGATAAGGCGCACGGGTTCCGGTAAAGGCGTAGTGTTCTCCTGAAGGATATTGAACGGTGCCTTCAATATGATCTTTAGATAATTTACCCTGCAGCGATAAGCTTTTATCGGTGGCGTCCCATTGGGGCGGAATGGAAAAGCTGAAAGTTCCATTGTCGAAATGCACTTCCGATATGGGCCGTGCACTGCCGCCATTTCCTACAAAGCGCCCTACCAGGGTTTTGAACCCCGAGATTTCCACCTCCAGCCAGGAAGGCGCCGTACGGCTTCCCTCCTGCACTTTAATATCCCAGCGCCCCACCAGGTCGCCGCCTTTGATCTCATTGGAGGTGATTGCTTTAACCTGCGCATGAGACTGGAAAAACACAAAGCAGGCAATGCCCAGGCAAAACAAACGCGCAGGGATCTTTTTTGTATAGAATGAATATTTACTCATCTTAGTTTTTTTAATATAAAAATAGATTTTTTCACGAATTTCGGGAAGCTGCTTGAATGCTAATTGACAAATAATGCAGAACAGTTTTTATTAACTTTATAAACCCCGCCCGAATGATCCGGGAACGGGGTTCTTGAAAGCTATTTTAAGCAGCTTTATTATCCGCACGCCTTAATGGATCGTAGGATCAAACGAACCGCCCCAGTCTTTGTTTTGCTGCAACTGACTTTGCGCCGCCAAAACAGATAACTGGATCGGAACAAAATAATACGAGTCAGGCACTGTATTCACCTGAGTTCCGCTATAAGGGCAAATCAACATATTGTATTTAAAATTGGATTCCGTTAGCTGATAACTTGCAGCAAGCCCCCTGGCCTGCGCCATCGGCATTTCTGAGCCATCGGGATTAATGGCTATAGCTTCCAGGCCATGTTTGTAAACACCGTTCAGGGTACTGAACATCCGCCAGCGGCGGAGATCATTAAACCGGAAGCCTTCAAAACAAAGTTCAACATTCCGCTCGTTCATAATTGCCTGCCGTATATCCGTTCTGCTTGCAGCAGTAATACCATAATGCCCATCGGCTCCCGCCTGTATACCCGCCCGTTGGCGAATCTGGTACAACATGCTAAGCGCATCCTGGCTATGCCCCGTTTCATTAGCTGCCTCAGCATAATTCAACATCACTTCAGCAAAGCGCATCACATTATAGTTTTTTGCATAGTTGCCCGACAATGGTTGCGTAAGGGTAAGGTCGCTGTTCTTTAATATGAAAAACCCGGTATAACTATTATTATTCGCCGCTACCGGTACGCCGGCATTTGGGTTAACACCGTATGCATCCAGCTTATCCGCAATTCCTAAAGTAGTGTACTGCCGGTATCCGCCGGGAGTGCCCGCTACAGGGTATATATCAGCATTCCACACGATGGATTTAGCAAAACGGGGGTCCCTGTTTTTCCAGTAATTCTGCATGAAGGCTGCATCGGTTTGATAGTATGCACTTGTTGGATCATTATATAGTTTGCCATCCAGCATCGGAAAAGCTTTTACCATTTCCCACGTGGGGGAAGCCGCTGCCGTGTTCCTTTGCAGCGAACCGGGCCGCACTGTGTTTTCCCAGCCAGCCACTTTAGCCGGCGATTGATTGATCACGCAAAATACCACTTCTTTATTTCCTGCTGACAAGGCCACCTGTGAATAATCCGAAATCAATTGATAGCCCTGACCATTCAGGGTATTGTAAGCCGCTGAGTTTGCGGCATAAGCATCCGCCCAAAAGGAATTATCCCAGGGGTTGGTGGGATTGAATTGCGGTGATGCTTTATACAATAATACTTTCGCTTTAAAGGCCAGCCCAAAATTGCGATCGATTTTACCGTAATTAGCATCGCCGGATGTAATATGAACCGGTAATAAACCAATAGCTGAATCCAGATCCTGCGTCATAAAGTCGAAACATTCTTTGGTTGAATTGCGGGGTACATTCAAACTGTCCGTTAACGATTGGGCGGTTTTTAAATAAGGCACGCCGCCATAACTGGTTACCAGCGGGAAATAACAATAGGCTCTTAAAAAATACAGCTGGGCCAAAATACCATTCTTGGTTCCCTGAGGAAGCTGACCTTCCTTCACACTTGCTATTCCCTGATTCACTAAGCGGATTCTGATATAGGCATTGCTCGAGTTATTCGTCCAAAGATTTATGGGCCCGGCAACTGTAGTTGTTATGGCATTAGGGCCAAAAGAAAGCCCGGATACCTGGTCCCCCATCTGGTCGCTTCCAATACTGTAATTCCCAAACACGCTGTATAAATTCGCCAGGTAAGCGTTTGCCAGATTGGAATCGTTCCACACCTGTGCCGGACTATAGTTATTCAAGTTGGGCTGATCAAGGGTTTTGGAGCAGTTTGTAAACAACAGAATAGCGCCTATCGCCAAACCAAAGAAAATATAGGAGAATTGCTTTTTCATCTTTACATTTTTTCTTGTCATAAAATTTGTACTGTTTTAGAACCTGATGTTCAATCCTGCGGTAAAGGTTTTCATTATGGGGTAAGAGTCATAGTTCTGCTGCTCCGGATCCTGGAACTCCTTCAGTTTGGAGAAGGTTAAAAGATTGGTTCCGTTTACAAACACCTGCACTGATGACATACCTACTTTTTGCACCCATACATGTGGAAGACTATAAGCAATATTCAGATTTTTTAACCGGAGGTAAGCACCGCTTCTCAACCAGAAAGAGGAGCCGACAGATCCGTCTGCATCCCAGTTGCTTCCCGTTACCCGGGGATATCTTGCATTAGGATTGTCCGGCGTCCATACATCTTTTGCCCAAATGGGATAATACAGCCGGGTACCGCCACCCCATTGACGAATGCCCGCGCCATCCTGGTTGCTGATCATTACATCATACATGGCCACCCCCTGGAAGTGCGCATCTATAGTAAACCCGTTCCAGGACAGGTTCCCCCCAAAGCCATAATTGATACGGGGTTTACCGTTATTGCTCAGCAGCACCACATCGTTACCATCTATCCGGTTATCTGGTGTAGCGGAGTAGCTTTGCCCCCTTACATCTTTATATAAAATAGCGCCTAAATAAGGAAGCCCGTTCTTGCCGCCACTTGCATACTTGTAGCCCGATGCTAAGAGCGCATTCAGCTGATCCTGCGTACGGATCAGTCCTTCGGCCTGGTAGCCCCATATCCTGTCTGCCGGCTGACCGATGATGTTCCTGAAACTTTGATTACCTCCAGGCAAGTTGTCTAAACTCTGATAGTAAGCTTCCCACTTGTCTATCGCAAAGCCCATATTGGCATTAATGCCATAAGCAACTTTTCCAACTCTGTCCTGCCATTGCAGGGAGTACTCCCAGCCATGGAAAGCACGCTTTGCATAATTGTTTGGAGCTATACTCTGACCGTAAGTAGTAGGAACTGTAGCAGTTGGAGGGTCATAAATATTTTTCATAACATTACTAAACACATCGAACGAGCCTGATAAACGGTTGCGCAAGAGTGTGAAGTCTATCCCGACGTTCCTGTTAATAGTGGTAGCCCAGGTAATATTAGGGTTGGGTGTGACAGTGGGACTAATACCGATATTGTAATTGTTCCCAAATACATAGCCACCAGTGTTTTGATAATAGGTTTGAAAGCCGAATGGAACTAAGGCGTTATTTTGCCAATCATACATGTTCCCTGTAGTACCATAAGAGCCCCGCAACTTCAGATCGTTGACCCAGGCAATGTTTTTGAAAAAGGATTCTTTTGATATTCTCCACGCCAGGGAAGCCGATGGAAAAAAGCCCCATTGATGCCCCGGCGCAAATTCATAACGGCCATCTTCCCTGAAAGAGAATTCCGCAATATACCGGCTGGCAAAATCATAGTGCAGCCTGCCGATCCATGCCTGGGAGGCCATCACAACTTCATTCCCATATCCGTTCCTTGCCCCGGATGCCTGGGAATACGCAAAAAACTGGTCGAGAGTAGTCACCGGCTGGTTTGCAAGCGCAGTCGTATAGTAATCTTTCCCTTCTGTTTGCTCAAATACGCCCACTGCGCTTACACTGTGCTGCCCAAATTTCCGGTCATAATTCAGATACCAGTCCAATTGGTATTTCCAACCCGTATTCATCAGCTCGGAAAGAAAAGGATATTGAGCGAAATTGTTTAACAGACCCGTGTTAAAGGAAAATGTCTGGCTTTGTGCAGGATTGGGGGGAGCGGGCAGATAATTGATAGGTTGTCCGGGAACGGTGCTGAAGTTGTAACTTTTAGAAAAGTTCATCCAGCTTTTTTGAAAGAAATCACTGGCTTCATAGTTACCTACAAACTTGGTGGAAAGCCCTTTCACAAACCGGTCCAGTTTCACATCCAGCGTTAATGTAGGATTAAACTGGCGATCTCTTGCCCTGATATAGCGCTGGTTACTTAGCACCACATCCGCCACATTCCAGCCGCGCCAGCCGCCATAATCCGGGGCCGTAGGAAAGGGCGTAACCTGCCCCGGGGCTGCCGGGGTGCCATCCGCCGCCAGGTAAGGAGGAATGTAGTGTGGCCAGTTAAAAGTGGTACGGTAAAAATCGGATACATTATAATTCTTTAAATTATCGCTGCTGCTAAATGGCCAGTAAAACCGGTCGGTATTTTGTTGAAACGCAGCCATATTTAAATTCAATGAAATGGCATCGCTTAATTTTGCGGTGATATTAGAGCGCAGGTTAAATTTTTTATAGCCCAGGTTCAGATAAGAGCCTTTTTCATCCGTATAGCTGACCATGTTATAATAGGAGATCTTATCAGTTCCACCACTTACGCTCAGCATATATTTCTTGTCGCCGGGGTTTCTCCATATCCAGTCGTTCAGGTTGTAGGAACGATTTTTAAAATAATCTAAAGTGGCGGGGCTATTGGGCAACGCAGTATTCTGATTATTAATTTCATTATTAAACTGGGTAACTCTGTTTTGGTAAATAAGTTCGTCTTCCGCAGTGGCCTGATTGGCCAGCATTGTTTGCGTAGGCCGTTGGGTGGTAGTAGAAACCTGGGCTGAAAATACAGGTTTACCCACGCTTCCTCTTTTGGTAGTAATTACAATAACACCACTACCCGCAGACGCACCGTAAACGGATGCTGCAGCAGCATCTTTCAATACACTGAACTGGTCAATTTCATTGGCGTCCAACGCGTCAAAAGCCGCTTTATCTTTTACGATCCCGTCAATAACGATCAGGGGGTCGTTAAAGCTTCCCCTGATACTGATAGCAGAGGCCGCACCGGCCAGTCCCGAATTGTTGATAACCGTCATCCCCGGCGCTCTTCCCGCCAAAGCATTGGATAAATTGGTTATGGGCACATCGTTTATTTTGTTCATGCTTACCGTGGAAACCGCACCGGTAATATCTCCTTTTCGTTGCTTTCCATAACCGATCACCACCACTTCATCAATGGAAGCGATGGAACGCTTTAATTGAATTTCCAGGGTTGCGGTATTGCCTGAAAAGGGCACTTCCTGTGTAACAAAACCTGCATAGGAAATTACCAACGTGCCAGTAGCGGCTGGCGCCCCGATAGAAAAGTTCCCCGAGGCTTCAGTCAATACACCGTTTTTCGCCCCTTTTATTTGCACTGAAGCTCCTGCCAAAGGGTTTTGGGCGGTATCTTTTACTGTTCCCCTTACATTTATCTGCGCATTGATTTTAGTAAAGGACAGCACAACCAGTAACAACAAAAAGAATTTCGGGCAAAAACAGTTTGCAATCTTTTTAAAGACGTTCATTAGCTTTAATTTATAAAATGAAAAACAACAAATGGCATTTATTTAATAAGGCACTTCATCATTCCTTATTTTTTTTAAAGGGCACTACGAATTTAACAGAACCACTCTGTAATTAACAATTTTTTTTGTAAAAATTTTATAACTCTATAAATAAATTAAATATTTTATTTATATAACATAATCTTTTATAATTATTTTATTTATCTTTTATAAATTGTAGTATTTTTAATACGATCTATTGATTCAACTTAAAACCATGACCCAAAACAACCCATTAAAAAAACTAAAAACCGAAGGCAAATCCGGGATCAATAAAATACGCATACTCCATTATTTATTCAAACTGGGGAAAGCGTCCGTGCACCAGCTATGCACGGCAATAAACCTAAGCGCTCCCACAACGTTAACATTGCTGTCGGAGCTGGTAAGCGATAGCTGGGTTGAAAAAAAAGGCCTTGGCAATTCAAATGGCGGGCGAAAGCCCGATCTGTTTGGCATGGCCGCCGGCAGGTTTTATATTTTGTGCATCGATATAGAACTTTTTATGGTGCATATCAGCATTTTTGACAACACATTGGTACCTCAGGGCAAGACCGTCGCAATCCCCTATTCTTTGTCAAAAGACAGAGAGTCTTTTCAAAATATATTAAAGCAGGCACAGGAACTGGTAAAAAACCTGAATATTCCCCAGGACAAATTAGTTGGAGTGAATATGTGCCTGCCCGGACTGACCAACCCTGAAACCGGGGAAAATTTTGGTTATTTAACCGACAACCACGATACCAGGACCCTGCGGGACTATTGCACCGCTTTCTTCCAGTTACCCGTAATTATTCAAAATGATGTAAATGCCGCAGCATTGAGCGAACTGCATTGCGGAAAAGCCAAAGGAAAAAAGAATGCATTGGTATTATTGATGGACTGGGGAGTAGGATTGGGCATCATAATGGACGGAGAAGTGCGCAAAGGGGCTTCAGGTTTTTCCGGCGAAATAGGGCATATCCCTTTTGAGGATAATGGCGCCCTTTGTTATTGCGGCAAGCATGGCTGCCTGGAAACCGTGGCTTCAGGCGTTGCCCTCGCCAAAATGGCTAAAGAAGGCATTACCGCAGGTCAGCACTCAATTTTAAAAGAACTCAGCAACCAGGAGCTCGAAAAAATTGAACCCCGCCTGATCGTTGAAGCGGCTAATAAGGGAGATCTTTTTGCCATAAAATTGCTGTCAAATGTTGGGAGCAATATTGGAAAGTCTATTTCTACGCTTATACAAATATTTAATCCCGAATTGATCATTATGGAAGGCAGAATTGCCGCCGCGGGGGAATACATAACCCTTCCCATGCTGCAATCCATTAACACCTATTGCATGTTGCAAATAAGAGAAAAAACGGAAATCGTTTCATCCGATCTTGGCACAGGCGCCAATCTTTTGGGTTGCGCTATTGAAGGCGTTAATCGCTTTTTAGAAGAACAAAGCAGATAAGAGCCTATTTATTGATTTTACATTTTTACCACCGATGAACATAAAACAAATTCACGCTTCCGAAGCGATCCACATCATCCCGCTTTTTGATCAATACCGTGTATTCTATAAACAACCCTCTGATATTGCGCTCGCACAGCAGTTTATCGAAAGCCGGCTGAACCATAACGAATCGGTAATTTTTGGCGCTTTTGTTGAATCGGACGGAGCACAAAACGCCATTGGATTTACACAGCTTTATCCAAAATATTCCTCTATGCGCGCCACAAAAAACTGGATACTAAACGACCTGTTTGTTGATCCTGCCTATCGTAAAAAGGGTACAGGGGCTGCGCTCATAGCACAAGCAATGGACTTTGCACGGGGAAACGGCGCTACTTTTGTACAATTAGAAACGGCAACCGACAATTTTGCTGCACAACGTTTGTATGAAAAAATTGGTTTTGAAAAGCAACTGCCGGATGAAGCGTTCCTCGTCTATCGAATTCAACTCATTTAACCGTATCTTTATAAAAAATTGAAGACATCATGTCGTTACTAAATCAAAAAAATCAGAAAGATAAAAAAGGTAAAGCGCAAAAAGCGGCAGGCAATGCTGCAAGTTCTAAATTCATTCAAAAACCTAAAAGCGCAGGTTTCGTAAGCAAACAGCAAAACACAGGCTCGCAGAGAGGTAGTTAATAGAATGTTTCGTTACTATTAACCCTGAGCCTGACTAAAAAGAATTTTTTAAGCCGGGAAGACGGTAAGACTACAAATCAAAGGCAATTGGGAAATAATATCTTCTCGCACTTCCGGCTTCCCGGCTAATTATCAGCCAACGACTATGTCCACGATCCTGGTTTCTGCGAAAGTCTGCGGGGCTCCTTCCTTAATCGAATTCCTCCAGTAACCGGAAATGTTTCTTTGCCGCTTTCAAAAAAGTCCGGCCGCGCCGGAAGCTCCAGTAAGGCACTCCCTGTTGATTATTATACCGGCTGATCCGGTAAAGCGCCTTCCAATGTTGCAGTATGATCTTATAAGCCTGCCCCAGGCTCATATTGCAATCATAAATATGATTCGGCTCTGCCCCCGCCCCATTAAATTCAAGAATTAAATAATTCTTTCCCTGTTTCAGATCCTCAACAGATGTGGTTTTAATATCATAACGTCCGTAAAAAAAACTTTCGTTATAATGACTCAGCCGGTCAAATACCCCCACCAGGTCATCGTCGATCTGTTCCTGCAGGTTCGTAAATTTCGCTCCCCGGTTATGATTGCCTGCGTAGGTTAAATAAAAAATTTCCCCCTCCGGCAATACCCTGTCATACCGGTGCCGGTGCCGGTGGTTCATTTCTTCCAGACGGTATTTTGCACGGGGATGTCCCTGGATCAGTTGCTGCAGTGTGCTGCGGCCGTTGCCCACTACCTGCAACAGTTCTTTATGAATAAATCCGGACACCACACCTTTTTGTTCCCAGGGATTCCGGTAATAAAACACACTCACCTCTACCGGGTAATCCACTTTTTCCTGAACAATATATTCCACCGGTATGCGCTGGTGGTATTTTTCCAGTTGCTCCTCGTTCTGGATCATGCGGAACAGGATACCCTTCATTCCCACATCTGGTTTTACGATAAAAGGATATTGAAAGCCATTGACACTTACAGCTTCCCGAACCTTATCAAAAGGCCAGTCGTTTTTAATATAAATAGTTTGGGGGATCACTTCTGCAGGAAGCTGGTCGTACATTTCCTTTTTACCTTCTCCCTCAAAACCGCCAAAATCAATAGTGGGATTGCTGGGCGTAAAAAACCAAAATGCCCGGCTGCGGAGTGCGTACCAAAGCCAGACCGGACTGATCGGGGCATAGATAACATTGAAACTCCATAATTCCCAATTCGCGATCCTGCTAAAAAACGTCTTTACACTCATGAGTTAGCTACAAATATAATCACCCGGTTGAATAATAGAGAATTATTATACCTTCGTTGCAATTGAAAAGAGGATTATGAGTGTACCAACCATTGCGGATTTTTTTGCGAAAGGCGAAAGCCCCGAGGTTCTTTTTTGGGTGGGATGTGCGGGCAGTTTCGATCAGCGTGCACAGCGGATCACCCGGGCATTTACTGCCATGCTGGCCAAAGCGGGCATCCAATATGCCATTCTGGGAAAAGAGGAACTTTGTACCGGCGATCCGGTACGCCGTGCAGGTAATGAGTTTTTATTTCAGATGATGGCTTATCAGAATATCCAGATCCTGAACGGCTACAATATAAAAAAGATTGTAACGGCCTGCCCGCACTGTTTTAACACTTTAAAAAATGAATACCCCGCGCTGGGCGGCAATTACGAGGTCATACACCACACTACTTTTTTACAGCAGCTGATCGAGGAAGGCCGCATTAAATTAAAAGGCGGCGGTTCCTTTAAAGGAAAAAAGATCACCTACCATGACAGTTGTTACCTCGGCCGCGCCAATGACATTTACGAGGCGCCGAGAAAAGTGCTGGAGCTGTTGGATGCGGAGCTGGTAGAAATGAAACACTGCCGCAGTAAAGGACTGTGCTGCGGTGCCGGCGGTGCACAGATGTTTAAAGAAGAGGAAAAAGGCACTACCCGCGTGAATCTTGAACGCAGCCGGGAAGCGCTGGAGACCGGGGCCGAGATCATCGCCTCCGCCTGCCCTTTTTGCAATACCATGATGACGGACGGTGTAAAAAATGCAGAGAAAGAAGATTCCGTAAAAGTGCTGGACATTGCAGAGATCATTGCCGCAGAAATGGAATGATAAAATAAAAATTATACATGGCACTGAATATATCAAAGATTACCATCAATACTTCCATACAAAAAGTATGGAATGCCTTAACCCACCCCGCATTGGTAAAACAATGGCAGTATGGCAGCGATCTGAAAACAAACTGGGAGCCCGGTACACCGATCCGGTTTTCAGCAGAATGGCAGGGCCAGGTTTTTGAACAATGGGGTACGGTACTGGAGGTGCAGCCTTACCACTTTATAAAATATAACCTGTTTGCCCCGCGGCCGGACCTGGAGGACAAACCGGAAAATTATTTTATTATGGAATACTTGCTAACCGACAATGGCGATACAACGGACCTGGAGATGCGGCAAACGGACAATCGCCCCCATGCAGTGCAGGAGAAGCCGCAGGGAGAAGAAAACCCCGTACTGCAACAGTTAAGAGAAGTAGCGGTAAGCAATTAATTGCCTGCCCGTTTCGTTTATATACATCAACCCCGATACCATGAATTTAGAATATACGCATCTTTTAAATCCTGATTTTTCCCCCTACTCGCGGGTTTGGGTGTACCAGTCCAGCCGGTTGTTAAGTTTGAGCGAGGCCCTGGAAGCCGATGAGCTGATCCGGGATTTTGCAAAAGCCTGGGTAAGTCATAACGACGAGGTAAAAGCTGCCGGTTATTTATTTTTCGGGCAATTTGTGGTCCTCATGGCTGATGAAACCCATGTAACCGTAAGCGGATGCAGTACCGATAGTTCCGTTCGCTTTATAAAAAAACTGGGCGAGCATTATAAAGTCGATTTTTTCGACCGTCAGAACCTGGCCTTCGTAAAAAATGACAAGATAGAGATCATCCCGCTGCAGCAGGTAAAGCATGCACTGGCAGGAAATATCTTAACCCCCGATTCGCTTTATTTCAACAACCTGGTATTAAACAAAGCAGAACTGGAAAATGATTGGATCATCCCCATAAAGAACAGCTGGCTGGCAAAAAAGGCCGGGATCGCAGTGTAAAGCGTATTTTTTTTGAAAATTGCCGCATTTTTATAGAAAAGCGCATTCAATTGTTAAAAAAAGAACAATACGTATATTTGTCGCTCAAATACATTTTAAATAAGGAATTTATCTATGTCCAAGGAAATTGAAGATTTTGACGCCGACTTAAGCGGTAGCGCTGATAGTGATGAAAAGACAGGTTGGTTCAAAAGAATCAAAAAAGGTATTCTTACAAAAACTTCTGAGAAAAGGGAAACCCTGGAAGGACTGTGGACCAAATGTCCGGAATGCAATTATATATCTACCCAAACTGAACTGAAGGAGCAACAATATGTTTGTCCCAAATGCGGCTACCATCATCGCATCACCAGTTTGCAGTATTACGAAATTATATTTGATAACGGGGAATACACAGAGTTATTCGACAATATCCGCGGAAGAGACTTTTTAGGTTTTACAGATCTGAAACCGTACAAAAAGCGCCTCGAGGATTTTTGGAGCAAAACGGATATGGACGATTCCATGCGCGTAGCCGTTGGAAAGATCGAAGGCGAAGGAATGGTTATTGCAGCAATGGATTTCGCCTTTATCGGCGGCTCCCTGGGCAGCGTTGCCGGTGAAAAATTTGCCCGTGCGGTCGATTATGCCATTGCGCACCACCTGCCGTTTATGTGCATTTGCAAAAGCGGCGGCGCGCGCATGATGGAAAGCGCTTTTTCCCTGATGCAGCTGGCAAAAACAAGCGGCAAATTATCACAGCTTACAGATGCACAATTGCCGTATATTTCTTTTTTGACCGACCCTTCTTTTGGCGGCATTACGGCTTCCTTTGGAATGCTGGGCGACCTCAATATTGCCGAACCCGGCGCCCTTATTGGGTTTGCAGGCCCCAGGGTCATTAAAGAAACCATTAAGAAAGATCTGCCGGAAGGATTTCAGCGGAGCGAGTTTTTACTGGAGCACGGCTTTTTGGATTTTATTGTAAACCGGCACGATCTCAAACACCGGCTGGCAGTGGTCATCCGCCATTTCAGAAATTAATTATTGGCTCGGCTGTAGTACTCCTATCAGCTTTACTTGCGTCGCACACTTGTGCAGCTGTGCAGACATCAGCTATCAAACCCGTTAGGTTTTAAAAACCCAACAGGTCTTCGTCCGGTAGGCATTTAAACTTTTCAATGCTCCCCTTTATCAACTTATAAACTTTTCAACATTTAAACTTCCCATTGGCCAACCAACTTTCCATAAAGAATCGTTCTGCATACTATGAGTATTTTATAGATGCCACTTATCAGGCCGGCCTGGTGTTACTGGGCACGGAGGTAAAATCGTTACGCGATGGCAGGGCAAGTTTTAATGATAGCTATTGCATTATTCATAAGGGCGAGATCTGGATCAAAAGTCTGCATATCTCTCCTTATTCCCATGGCACCGTTAACAATCACGACCCTAACCGCGACCGGAAATTATTGTTGCAGAAGCGTGAGATCAAAAAGATTGAAGCCAAGCTGAAAGAAAAGGGCTACACCCTGATCCCCCTGCGTATTTATATGAACGACCGCAACCTAGTGAAGATCGAGATCGGCCTGGCCAAAGGGAAAAAGCTCTACGACAAACGCGAATCCATTAAAAAAAGGGATGTGGAGCGGGATTTGAAGAAATATTTGAAATAAAGAGATTTGAACTTCCTCCCTAGCCCACCTTTACGCGGCACCTAACGGAGCCGGCCTCTCAAATAACGGTCATTTTCTACAAACGCGATGCTCCTACGGAGCCAAATTTAAACTAAACAGCGGAGCTTCATTCCTTAACGAAATGGTATACCCGCTGGGAACATGTTACTTAGCGAAGACCTTAGAAGTTTTGATCGCAATACGAAAACGAACAAATTTGCTTGCTCCGTTAGGAACAATGTATTTATAGCTTGTTGAATGCAGAGGATTTGGGCTCCATAGGAGCCCCGTGTTCACTAACCAGTGAATCTATAATTTTTACAGTTTCCGGCGCAGATGGCTTAGGAGCGAAAAAATGAGCTATCCTGAAATTTTTATCAATAATTATATACCTGGGAACCTCTTCCACAAGATAATCGGCGAGCTTGATGCGATTTACATTCCACTGGAGGCCCGACAGTTTTAAGGAGTTTATATATTGTTTCCAGCTTTTCAAATCAGCATCAATTGATAAGCTAATAAATACGATAGCCGGATTATCGGAATAAGCTCGTTTTAGTTTTTCAAATGCCGGCATTTCCGTCATACACGGGCCACACCAGGTTGCCCACAAATCAATATAAATCACTCTCCCTTTGAATTGCTCAAAGGCTACAGCATTATTCAATTTATCTACGGCAACTATATTAGCCGCGGCGCGCCCACTCAAAGACAAACTGAGTTGCTTCTTGTAAATTACTTCAAGTATATTCCTGTAATCTTGATTTCTAATTTTTACAGTCTGAGCAAAAAGAGCATTCGCCGAATCAATGTCAACAGTATGTTTCAGTTTAGAAGAAATCATTTTTGCGAGCAACCAATCGTTGACGGCTTCTTCATTAAGTCTTTTTTTAACATTCGAATAATCGTTGATGATTTCCAGAATACCTCTGTATACCGGATGTACCAATAACTTAGTATCATAAAACCCGGCGGCGTACTCCTGGAACAGCGCCGGGGCTAACCGGTCATATTCGGCAAAATAGCTTTTCAAAGAGTCTTTAGGAACAACATCTTCATAATACAATTTAAGGTAATACAAACTATTAATAATATCTGCCCTGATCCTGCCCAATTCATACTCTTTAAAGTTATTGTTTATACTTTTGAGTGAGAGCAATTCCTTTTTTCTTTTACCTGCTTCCGCTAAAATACTATTCCAGTTTTCCACAAACCGACCGGTAATGCGTTTACCCGACTCAACAAAAGATCCTCCCTTTGGAAAGGGCGTGGTCCGAAGATACTCGTTGGCTTCAGATCCGTTCCCTGAAAATTTTGCTGCTTCCGGGTCGTTATAATCCAAAAATGCCTCCATTTTATCACCTGGCGTAAGAAACAATACATTCCTTCCAATTCTAAAATAAGAAGGCTTTCTTAATTTCAGAATGATCTTAAAGTGTCCATTTGAATCAAAATTAAACGATTGAAAATCTGTTGCCGCCCCCAGCTCGCCATATTGGGAGATATCATAGAGTATTCCATTTGCCGAAAAATTCTTTCCTATCCCTTCTAAAATTGTATTTTTTATAGGTCCGTTTTGAGCATAGGCCACCTCAAAAATTATAAGAAATACACAAGTCAGAATTTTTGAATAACGCATTTCAAATTTTTTCAAGCACTGCCAAAAGACGCTTCTGCTATAGTTGCAATCTTACTCAAACAACTCCTGCTGATTCGTCGGCTTTTCGTGCTCCAGCCATTCCATTACTACTGATTTGTTGTAATCGGTCAGCTTGGCGCCTACTGCCTTCCAGCCCATTACATCGGTCATTTTTGCCAGCTTGAATTTCGCACTGCGCACCTGGCCACCCTTGCCGCTCTGCACCATCAGCACCGGCTCCGCCATAGTGGTGGCGCATTCCACATAATTGCCTTCTCCTTCTTTTATGAACAGGAATTTATTTTTTAAGGTAGAGGTTTCTATGTTAAACCGTTTTACATTGAACTGCAATAATTTTTTGTCTACGTAAACTGCGGTGATCACTTTTTCGGGATCAAAACGCTCGATCAGCAGTACTTTTTCCGCATCCAGTTTCTGCGTCATTTCCTGGTCGGTAATTTCGTAAAAGCCATCGGAATAAAGCACCAGGATGCGGTCATCCGGTTCAAACATGCCCAGGTATTGTCCTTTTTCCTCTGCGCTCAGCCGGCCAAACTTATCATCAAACCACAACTTGCGCCCGCTGAGCGTGGCCCGGCCGGCTTCTTTAAATTTAACCGATTTGATAGCGTACTTGGAAACCTGGTTCCCCATGCTGCTGCGGCCTTTGATCGCCAGTTCTTCAAAATAGAATTCCAGCTCTTTTATGCGAGCAGATGAATTAGGGCTCAACGTGATCTTTACCACTTCCGCTTCCCCGTTCGGGTTCACGGTAAGGTAATGTACTTTGCTCTTATCATCTCCTTTTGTAAGGTCATAGACCTTGTCTCTTGTAATACCGGTTACGTTAAAACGCTTGGCATAACTTACGCCAGACTTCCCATCCACATAGATCATATTGTAAGTGGTACGTTCATCGTTTTTCTGAAACACGGCGGCGTATAAAATATCCTTGCCGATAAATGTTTTATCAGACACTTTGATCACTTTCATCACCCCACGCTTGGTAATAACAATAATATCATCGAGCGCAGAGCAGTCGAACAAAAATTCTTCTTTCTTTAAACCCGTACCCACAAATCCTCCGGAGCGATCCACATATAATTTGGTGTTGGCAATAATTACATTGCGCGCTTCAATAATTTCAAATTGTTTGATCTCTGTCTTACGCTCTCTTCCCTTACCAAACTTCTTCAGCAGGTTCTCAAAATAAGCCACCGCAAAATCCACCAGGTTATTCAAATCATGTTTTACCTGTTTGATCTCTGCTTCCAGGCCTTTGATCTGGGCATTCAGTTCATCAATGTCCAGGCGGTAGATCCGGCGTACCGGCTTTTCCGTAAGTTTAATAATATCTTCCCGCGTAATATCCCGTTTCAATTGTTTTTTGAACGGAGCAAAAGCCTTGTCGATTGCCGCAATTACCTTATCCCAGGTCTCGTGCTTTTTCTCCAGTTCCTTATAGATCTTTTCTTCGAAGAATATTTTTTCAAGAGAAGTATAATGCCATTTTTCATTCAGCTCTGCCAGTTTTATTTCCAGCTCCCGTTTTAATAATTCTTTGGTATGGTCCGCAGATATCGTCAGCAATTCCTGTACCGACAGGAAGCGGGGCTTGTTATCAACAATAACACAGGCATTTGGGGAAATGGAGGTTTCGCAGGAAGTGAATTTATACAGGGCATCGATCGTAATATCGGGAGAAATGCCCGGTGCCAGGTCTACCTGTATCTCAACATTCGCCGCTGTATTATCCGTTACTTTTCTGATCTTAATCTTACCCTGATCATTCGCCTTTACAATTGATTCGATCATTTGTTCCGTGGTAACGCCATACGGAACACTTTTTATAAGTAGTGTCTTTTTATCAAACTCTTCGATATGCGAACGCACTTTTACTTTACCGCCACGTTTTCCCTGGTTGTAATCCGCCACATCGATCATGCCGCCCGTTTGGAAATCGGGGAACAATTCAAACTTTTTGCCCCGCAGGTATTTTATAGAAGCTTCAATCAGCTCAATAAAATTGTGCGGCAGAATTTTGGTAGATAACCCCACGGCAATACCATCAGCCCCCTGGGCCAGCAGCAGTGGAAATTTCATCGGCAGGGTGATGGGCTCATTCTTACGGCCATCATAACTCAGCTGCCACTCGGTTGTTTTTGCATTAAAAGCCACTTCCAGGGCAAACTTGCTCAAACGCGCCTCAATATAACGCGCAGCGGCGGCCTCATCGCCCGTACGCACATCGCCCCAGTTTCCCTGCGTTTCAATCAAAAGATCTTTTTGCCCCATGTTCACCAGTGCATCGCCAATGGAAGCATCCCCATGCGGGTGATACTGCATGGACTGACCAATTATATTTGCTACTTTATTAAAACGGCCGTCGTCCATTTCCTTCATGGCATGCAGGATGCGCCGCTGCACAGGTTTTAAACCGTCTTCTATAGCCGGTACCGCCCGCTCTAATATTACATAGGAAGCATAATCTAAAAACCAGGTTTTAAACTGGCCTTGCAATCCGGTTATTTCATTTCCTTCCAGTGATCCTTCCGTCAGGTTCTTATCGTCGTTCATATTTTTTCTTTCCGATCAATCCTAAATGAGTATAATTAAATCCTTTGTCCAATTTCAGTCCGTAGCCAAATACGCGGTCCAGAGAAGCATGCCCAAACAATATCAATCCGGTTATCAATAACAGCCGCTCATCCGTCAGTGCGCCGGCTATAAAGATAATGCCTGCCACGCCTTTATGATGAAAAAAATTATATAGCCATGCGCCAGCTTTGTTGCTGATCAAATACCCCAGCATGCTTATATCCGGCCCCAGCAATAACAACAGGTAACACCACCAGGGTCCCTGAAAATGATAGAGCCCGAAGCAGCTCAACAATGCCATTACTAACTCTTCTATAATGATCAGTTGTTTCATACCGGTATTGATCAAACTTACTTAGCCGTCCCTACTCCGCCACCTGATCGGCCCCGGCGCTTACCGGTTCTTTTGTACTACCATTCTTCACATCAAAACTCTTCCAGTCTTTGTCTATAGGGCCTTCCGCTATTACTTTACCGGCGCGGATCAACTCCTTCAGCCGCCACATAATAAAAATGTCGCCGGTTTTAATTTTCATCCGGTTTAAGGTATTCGATAAAACCCGGGACGCCTTTTGCCATTCGCCGGTGATGTTTTTTAATAATTCTGCGTCGTAAAATGTTTCGTCTTTGCCCGCCAATTTTTTTCCGCCTTCGAGCATACGCACCAGGGCATTTTCCTGCGCCAATTTGTTCCATTCATCCGGATCAATTTCAAATTCACTCAGGGTTACCGGCCGTGCCAGCTTTTTTGCTTTCAGAAATTCTTTGGGCTGTATTTCCCAAAGCCAGGATGGATAGAAGATCTGGCCTTTTTCATTGATAAAAGGGAGATTATTCAGGTACAAGACCATTATCCGGCCCTGGAACGCTTTCAACTGCGGGATCAGCCAGTAATACCCACATACATCGTGCTGGTTTTGTCCCATCCAGATCCAAATGGATTCTTCAGGGTCGTTTTCTAATTGCGTTACAAGCGCCGCAACCGTTTTGCGGTCATCAAACCCGTCAGCAGTATCTGTTGAATAGGGAGACCCGGCACTTATTTGTTTCCACCAGTCTGCTCTTGCATTCCACCCTTCCGCTGTATCCAGTTCCAGCAAAGGCCCCACAGCAAAATCATCTCTTATCTGCACCACACTGCCCTGCAGGTCATCATCCAGATCTATCACCTTTTTCATCAACTCCACCTCAACCTGGTTAAATACAATATGAATCATTATTATAATTTTATAGCGATCGCAAATCTAAAACAAAACGGGTTTATGCGCAAAGAGGGTTTTTCACATCTTAGCTGGCAGCAATGAACGTCCCAAAAGTCATTTGTATTTTTCCGGCAAAATCGCTATATTCGTAACAGAAAAAACCTATCAATGGCCCAACTTACCCAACCCATGTTCAGCATCAATGGCGATCCATTGCCGCAGTTTACTTCTTTTAGCTTACGGCAAAGCATTTTTGATCATCATTAGTTTACGCTTACGGTTCCCGCCCAGACGATCGATGGCTCTTTTGGTATTTTTACATTATCAAAAGACATGATTGGCGCCAGTTTCGGCGCCCGCATTTCCGGTATAGGGCTTCAGGGTCAGGTTTTATTTAATGGAATTATTACCAATATTGAAACCGCAAGGTATACGGGCCACCACGGAGACGTAATTATATCTGGTTACAGCCCAACTGTTGTTTTAGACAGCGGTCTGCATTGCAAAAGCTGGGAAAATTTAAACCTGCAAAGTATTATACAGGATGTTCTGAAGTTTTTTCCACAAAACCTGTTGGAGCCGCAAATTCTCCCTATATCCAAAGATTCATTTCCTTACACAGTTCAGTATAAAGAGACAGCCTGGGATTTTATAAAACGCCTGACAGCCTCCTGTGGGGAATGGCTATACTGGAATGGGCAAAAACTTATTGTTGGCCCTCCTGCAGAGGAAGAAAAAACTACCCTGATTTATGGCAGCACACTTAGCCGGTTTAATATAAACCTGGCCGCCAAAGCCACCCAAATGCAATATGTAAGCTGGGATTACCAAAACAGCAAGATTTATAACAGTTTTGCAAAACCGGGCTTTGAAGAAAAAGCTGGATTAAATAACTGGGGTAAAAACGTGCTTCAGAAATCGCAGTCAATATATGGCACTCAGCCCAAACAATGGGAGTTTAAGTATACGAGCAGTAAAAAGGAACTGGATGATGCAACTCTATTGCGAGGAGCGATGGAAAGCAGTAAAATGGTTCATTTTAATGGTCAAAGTGGTCATCCCAACCTATCGGTTGGGCGCCATTTTGAGGTAACAGGCAGCAATATATTCAGTGCCGCAACGGAGGGATATGGGGAGTACCAGGTAATTGCAGTTAATCATTCAGTGAATGCCCAGGGCGAATATGAAAATAATTTCTCCGCTGTGCCCGCCTCCATTAACGTGCCCCCGGTTTCCATTCCTCCGGATCCTGCATGTGAAACGCAGAGCGCCATAGTAAAAGAAAATCACGACCCACAAGGGCTGGGAAGGATTCGGGTAAAGTTTCATTGGATGAATGGTGCTGAACTAACACCCTGGATAAGGATTACCAGTCCGCATGGCGGCAAAAATAAGGGGCATTTTTTTATCCCGGAATTAGATGAAGAGGTAATGATTGGTTTTGAAAATGACAGCGCTGTAAAACCTTATGTTATTGGCACTGTTTATCATGCTGATGCGAATACGGGGTTTAGTAATGCTGGTAATGATATAAAGACGATCCAGACGCGGAGTGGAAATAAAATTGTGTACGATGACGCGGGGAAAAGCATTGTGGTTCAGGACGCAAGCGGTAACACGGTTACAATGAATGGTAGTGGGAGCATCATCATTGATGCATCCAGTAACGATGTAACCATTAATGCCCCCAAAACCATGAACCTGAATGCAACTGATCTTAATATTTCTGTTGCCAATATGCTCAATATGAATGTAGGCAACGAGGTAATGATCAATGCAATGGCAAAGTTGATGGTAAATACGCCGGAACTAACACAAATGATCAGCAAATACATGCACTTGCAGGCGAATCAGGCATTGATCCATACTCCCAATGGTCAGATGAAGATTGAAGCGCAGGACTTTTATATTGCAGGCCAAAAGAAGTTGTTCCTGCACTCAGATGAATTAGCTACAATAAATTCAAAAGGTACGGCAGAGTTGAAAGGCGAAACAAAAAATAGCTTTGATAACAATCCGGCGAGTTATGAAACTGCAAAGTTTGAACTTTCAGCAAAAGCAATAATTCATTTCCGGCCTAAAAAAGGATGGAAAGGAGAAGAGTTCGGCTTTGACTGGATGCGCCAGGGCGATACAAGTTTGATAACAAACAGCGCTTTGAGTTCAATCGATATTGATTATGAAACGATTGTGGCCAAGCAATATAAAGATGCAGCATATAAGCAGTTGGAGACCGATGGAAATACATATAGCGGGCATTTTAAAAAAGATTCAAAACTATATACTAACCTGAAAGGAGAATATATTGTCCATTTAATTCCATGGAAAGCAAAGAAAAGTAGCAGCGGAAATGATTTAAAAGACTCTTCAGGAAAAATTATACCCGAAGAATATTATTGCTCCTGGCTATCTTTATATCCTAAGGAAATAAAAGATGCAAAAGGGAACATGGTGGCATCAAATTTTTCAAATACAATGGCAACTATTAGTTTAATTATAGATGTTGAAGAGCCCCCGGATATTTTTAGATTTGCGGACAATGAACATTTTGTGATTACGCCCAAAAATATACCAGCACCCGCAAAAGGGAAACACGGTTTTGCCGATAATGTTACAATAG
>JAGIAQ010000063.1 GCA_017744795.1 Niabella sp.
GTATTGCTGGCGCAGCTGACGCGCTACCCGGCGCTTGGCACTACAATTGATACAATCAATAAAGCGATCGGCGAAGAGCCGATTGTTGACTTTGCCCGTCGTTTTGTGATGGACAATGGGGTCGAAGTGTTCAATTTTGGAAAGTATAAAGGACGGGGTGTGGCAGATGTGCTGAAGGCAGAACCGCAATATTACGACTGGATGATGAAGGGCGATTTTCCGCAACATACCAAACAAAAGCTTACTGAAATTTTTACGAGGAGTAAACTAAAGAAAAGCTGATATTTTAACCGAATAGATGTTTAGTGGAGAAAATAGTAATAATACCAACCTATAATGAACGGGAAAATGCGGAGCTGATCGTCAGGGCAGTAATGGAGCTGCCGGGTGATTTTCATGTATTGATTGTGGACGACGGGTCGCCGGACGGAACGGCGGATATCGTTAAAAACCTGCAAGAGGAATTTACCAGCCGCTTATTTTTGGAAGAACGAAAAGGAAAGCTGGGGCTGGGTACTGCCTATATCCACGGATTTAAATGGAGCCTCGAAAAAGGATATCAATATGTTTTTGAAATGGATGCCGACTTCTCGCACAATCCCAATGATTTAGTGAGATTATATGAAGCCTGTGTGAATGGAGCGGATCTGGCTGTCGGCAGCCGATACGTAAAAGGCGGCGGCGTGGTAAACTGGCCGGCGGACCGCGTTTTTATTTCAAAGGGCGGTTCTTTATACACCCGGCTGATCACCTGGATGCCGATCAAAGACCCCACTGCCGGATTCATCTGCTACACAGCAAAAGTGTTGAATGCGATCAATTTTGACAACATTAGCTTTGTAGGCTATGCCTTCCAGATCGAAATGAAATATGCCGCCTGGAAGCTGGGTTTTAAGATAAAAGAAGTGCCCATTACTTTCCAGGATCGCACCAAGGGGCAATCGAAAATGAATAAGGGTATTTTGAAGGAAGGTATATTCGGCGTATTAAATCTTCGCTGGCAAAGCCTGTTTAAAAAATATAGAAAAAAAGTTTCAAGTAGTTGATTTGTTTACTATTATAAAAAATTATGTATAGTAAAAATGAAGCTTCTTTATTAAAAAGGGAATTTTGGACGGCCTTTGGATCCTATATGAAACCGATCCCCAATGCCGGCGGGCAATTAATAAATTGGGTCAATTATAAAACAGGGATAAAGCATTTGTATTTTCGGACAGATGTTACCAAACGACAGGCCAGCGCGGCGGTTGAAATAATGCACCCAAACTCGGAGGAGCGCGCCGGCTTATTCGAAAAATTAAACGCGGTAAAGCCGCTGTTTGCAACTGCAACAAAAGGGGAATGGTTCTGGCAGCCGGAAGTATATGATGAGAGTGGTCAGCCCATTTCCCGGATCATCATCGTAAAGGAAAATCTTAATATTTTTAATAAAACGGACTGGCCGGAGATCATTTCTTTCCTAAAGGAACAACTGATCGGTTTAGACGCCTTTTGGGCGCTGGCTAAGGATAGTTTTGAAGTTTAAAAAATAGTTACATGAAACGATTCACTTTCTGCCTGTTTCTAACGATATGTATAACGCCCATGGTGAAAGCGCAAAAAGAGATCCGGCT
This sequence comes from Niabella sp., assembly GCA_017744795.1. Lineage (GTDB taxonomy): Bacteria > Bacteroidota > Bacteroidia > Chitinophagales > Chitinophagaceae > Niabella. The sequence goes on from JAGIAQ010000063.1 coordinate 1,614, forward strand.
CTATAATATGGTTCCCAATAGTAAAAACGCCGCTAATATGGAAAAAGCGGATACCGGGAAAGATGGCATTACCCGCATTAGCAATGTGTCTGATCCAACGATACTGGTGTTTGAGCCGCAGCAGAAAACAAAACGGCCCGGTACGGCAATCATCATTTGCCCGGGAGGCGGCTATTCCATCCTGGCTTTTGATCATGAAGGCACCAAAGTGGCCAAAGTGGTGAATGAATGGGGCGTTACTGCTTTTGTTTTAAAGTACCGTTTGCCTGATGACCGCACGATGGTGGATAAGACCATCGGCCCATTGCAGGATGCCGAGCGCGCCATGCAATGGGTACGGGAGCATGCAAAAGAGTACAATATCGATCCTCATAAAGTTGGAATTATGGGCTTTTCTGCGGGTGGGCATCTTGCCAGCACTTTATCTACCCATTTTACAGAGCAGCTGATCGATAATCCACACAAGATCTCCTTCCGGCCGGATTTTTCGGTACTGGGCTACCCGGTAATCAGCTTTAGCGATAGTATTGGTCACCTGGGCAGCCGGAACAGGCTTATCGGTCCGAAACCTTCGCCGGCGATGATCGAGCGCTTTTCCAATGAGCGGCAGGTGACTAAAAATACCCCGCCGGCCTTCCTTGTGCATGCGAAAGATGATAAAGGTGTGCCCTGGCGCAATAGTGAAGATTACTATGAAGCGCTTCGGAAAAACGGGGTTGCTGCCAAAGTTTATTACTACGAAAAAGGAGGTCATGGTTTCGGCCTGAACAATAAGACCTCTGACGTAAAATGGACAGACCTGTTAAAAGAGTGGTTGATTCAGGAAAGCTTCCTGTCAAAATAGTAACAGATCCAAATATTGATATAGAATCCATTTTGGTTTGAAAATGAGATTATAATGAAGTATTTTATAATAGGTTGTGCGCTCCTGCTTTGTAATACGGCGGATGCCCAGCAGGCAGCGCCTTTTTTTGATTCATTGCATTTGATCAGTGCAACGGCAGGATTGAACCGGATCGATGCCCGGTTTGCATTTACCGAAGGGCCTGTAGCAGACCGGCAGGGAAGGGTTTATTTTACCGACCAGCCGAACAACCGGATCTGGCGGTACAACCTCGATGGGAGTTTGACGGAATTTAAGCGCGAATCAGGTCGTGCCAATGGGCTGGACATAGACCCGCAGGGAAATATTATTGCCTGCGCGGATGAGAATGACGAACTATGGTCCATTACCCCGGAGGGGAGGGTGACCGTGCTTTTGAGTAAAGTAGACGGAAAAAAACTAAACGGTCCCAATGATCTGTGGATCGATAAAAAGGGCGGTATTTATTTTACAGATCCCTATTACCAGCGCGATTACTGGACGCGCAAACAACCCGATATGAAAGGGCAGTATGTGTACTACCTGCCAAAAGGGACCACCCAGCCGGTCATGGTTTCTGATGAACTGGTGAAACCTAACGGTATTACCGGTTCCGCAGACGGAAAGCATTTATTTGTTGCAGATATTGGAGATAATAAAACTTATGAATTTACTATCAATGCAAACGGAAGTTTATCGAATAAAAAATTGTTTGTAGCCAAGGGCGCAGACGGGATCGTATTGGATGAAAAAGGCAATCTTTATTTAACCAAAGGCGGGGTAACGGTCTATAATTCCGCTGGGATCAAAATTGCTTACATCCCCGTTCCGGAGGAAACTTCCAATATCTGTTTTGGCGGAGCGCAAAAGAATATCCTTTTTATTACAGCGAGAACCAGCGTATATTTTGTGCCGATGAACGTGAAAGGACAGCAGGCGATTCAGGGCAAATAGGCCGGGAAGACGTTGAGGCGGTAAGTTATAGCAGCTCTTCGCCTATGGCGGATGGTGGTTGAAATTCTGTGATTCAGTGTTTCTGTGGCAAGAATCTGGTGCCCTCTCCGCATCGAACTTTCGCGGATTCAATACAACGCAGATAGCCGCAGATAAAGTAATCAGCGGCTATCTGCGCAAAAAATCAGCGCTTTTCTGCAGGAACTGTGGCAAGGAGTCTTTTTATCAAAATTAACTATGCGTTCATTGGCACATCCATCAGCAAAAATGATGCGTCGGTAGTTCCGCTAATCATGAGGGTGTCCGTATCCCATATGCCTAGTCCATCCCGTGTGTCCAGTTCCGTGTCATTTACTTTAACGCTCCCCTTTAATACAAACACATATACGCCGTTCCCCTGTTTTTTTACGGTATACGTTTCGGTATGGCCCTTTTCAAAATCGGACAGTGAAAACCAGGCGTCCTGGTGCATCCATAAACCGGCGTCATCAGGGTTCGGGGAAATGACCTGCTGGATCTGGTTTTTGCGGTCTGCCGGGTTCAGCGTCAGCTGATCATATCGGGGCGCAACATTCATTTTGTTGGGCAATACCCAGATCTGCAAAAATTTTACTTCCTGTTCTTTATTTTTATTGTATTCGCTATGGCGGATCCCCGTTCCGGCGCTCATCAATTGGACATCACCCGCTTTGATAACGGCACTAGTGCCCATGCTGTCCTTATGTTCCAGGTCTCCTTCCAGTGGAATAGAGATGATCTCCATGTTATTATGCGGGTGGGTGCCAAAGCCCATGCCGCCGGCCACGCTATCATCATTTAATACGCGCAAAGCGCCGAACTGCATGCGTTGCGGATCATAGTAATTGGCAAAACTAAAAGTATGACGGCTATGCAACCAGCCGTGATTGGCATCGCCTCTTGTGTCGGCTTTGTGTAAAATAGTATTCATATTTTTATTTTAATAGTGCAAAGTTCCCCCGGATCGGTCGGCTTAAAAATAACCCAGATTAAGTCTTTTTCGAATGCTGAATGCCACGAATGCACGAATAAACGCATTTCAAGGGCATATCCCCCGCTTGTTGTACCTTTGCAGCTTCTACAATCAAAAAAATCAGTTTGAAAGCAAAAACGTTAAAAAAGGATAAGGTAAATATCATTACCCTGGGCTGCAGTAAGAACATGGTGGATAGTGAAGTATTGAGCGGACAGCTACAGGCCAACGATATCAATGTGGTGCATGAAAATAAAAAGCTGGATCATAATATCGTGGTGGTGAATACCTGCGGGTTTATTGACAAAGCTAAGGAGGAGAGCATCAATACCATCCTGGAGCAGGTAGAATTCAAAAAACGCGGCAAGCTGGAGAAGGTATATGTTACCGGCTGCCTGAGTGAGCGCTATAAGCTGAACCTGGAAGAACAAATACCGGAAGTGGATGCTTTTTTTGGCACGATGGAATTGCCTTTGATACTGAAACAATTTGAGGCGGATTATAAGACGGAATTGCTGGGAGAGCGCCTGCTGGCCACACCCCGGCATTATGCCTATATGAAGATCTCCGAAGGATGCAACCGCACCTGTTCTTTTTGTGCCATTCCGCTGATGCGGGGCAAACACGTTAGCAAAACCATGGAACAATTGGTGGCCGAAGCAGAAGGACTGGTGAAAAAGGGCGTAAAAGAGGTGATGCTGATTGCTCAGGAGCTGACGTATTACGGCCTGGATATTTATAAAAAACGAATGCTGCCCGACCTGCTGAACCGGCTGGCGGATGTTAAAGGATTGGAGTGGATCCGCCTGCATTATGCGTATCCTTCAAAATTTCCCCTTGAAATACTGGATGTAATGCGGCAGCGTGATAATATCTGTAATTACCTGGATATGCCGTTACAGCATGCTTCTGATAATATGCTGAACGCGATGAAACGCCAGATCACCCGCGCCGAGATGGAAGACCTGGTGAGCGCGATCCGCGAAAAAGTGCCGGGCATTTGTTTGCGTACCACGCTCATTGCCGGTTTTCCGGGGGAAACAAGGGATGATATTGAAGAGTTAAAGCAATTCTTGGCCAAAGAACGTTTCGATCGGGTGGGCATCTTTACCTATTCTCATGAAGAAGATACCAGTGCCTATAAACTGGCGGATACTATTTCGCAGGAAGAAAAAGAACAAAGAGCACAGGAAGTAATGGAATTTCAGCAGGAAATTTCCTATGAACTGAACCAGGAAAAAGTAGGCAAAACCTTTAAAACCCTAATCGATAAAAAAGAAGCCGGCCGTTATATTGGCCGTACCGAATTTGACAGCGTGGAAGTGGATAACGAAGTGATCATTACCGGCGCCGAAAAACTGAAGATAGGGGAGTTCTATAACGTGAAGATTGAAAAAGCTTACGATTACGACCTGGAGGGAGTGGTGGTGAAATAAGGAATAAGAAATATAAAATAAGGAGCCGGGAAAGTTAGTATTGCTGCGACAAAAATCCTCATTGCCCTGACCGCAGTGGAAGGGCCTCTATCAATTGCGCTCGCTGGACGAAGCCTAAAAGATTCCGTTCAGCGATTTTTTTTTGTAAAGGCTTTACTCTCAATAGAAATTTGCTTTTTCGATTAAGTAGGGTTATTTTTAGATAATGAAGTTGTTTAGACTTTCAGATTCCTTTTGCATTTCCCGCAGATCACCGCAAATTTTTTGCGCAGATTTTCGCAGAAAATCAATCTGCGGATATCAGCGGTGCATTAGATCTGTCTAAAATCAGCGGGAAAGCCAGGTTCAACATTATTTCTATAAAAAGTTTAAACAACTCAAATAATTGCTACAAAAGTTTGCTATGAAAAATTAATAGTAAGGAAATATTGATGTTTTGAAGTTTTAAGATATTTGCGTTTCGTAAATCATATAATAAAGAATTTCAACCCTATCGTTCATTTTCAAATTAGTTTATGATTCCGTCAACTATTAAAATCAGACCGCTGCTCTGCTTTTTATTATTAGCTGTATGCTGCCATATTCAGATTATTGGAAAGGCGCAAAGCGTTAAAGAACTAAAAGGCCGGGTAACAGATGAAAACGGGAAGCCGGTTGCCAATGCTTCCGTTTTTGCAAAGAACAAGGCCACCGGCCAAACAACCGCCGCTCAAACCGATTCTTCAGGTGCTTTTACCTGCACCAATGTATCCCCCGGCGCCACTTATTCCATTGTTGCTTCCCATGTGGGGTACCAGTCGCAAAGCCTGGCCAATTATACCATTGCTGCAAATTCCGATCGGCTGTTGCAGCTGCAGTTACGATCCACACCTAATGATTTAAAGGAAGTGATTGTGACGGGACGAGCCGGTGCGCAAAACCGCACCAAACTGGCAACAAGCTATTCCGTTACAACCATTGGATATAATGCGTTAAGCCTGCAGGCGCCCACCAGCGTCACGGAAACGCTGAAATCGGTTCCCGGTTTCTGGGTGGAATCATCCGGAGGGGAGGGGAGTGGAAACGTGCGGGCAAGAGGCGTTCCGGTAGATGGTTACGGTTCTATTCAGCTGTTGGAAGATGGTGTGCCGGTACAACATGATCCAGCTTTGGGCTATTTAAATGTGGACCAGGTATTCCGTTTCGACGAAACCATTCAATCAATTGAAGTGGTTCGCGGCGGCCCTTCGTCTGTTTTTTATTCCAATGCACCGGCCGGAGCGGTGAATTATATTCCCCGCGCTGTTGGCGATAGGACCGAAGGCATTTTTAAACTGGGGCTGGGAAGCGATAATTTCTACCGCGGTGATTTTTGGGTAGGGGCTCCGATCGGCGATGGCTGGAAATTTTCGACCGGTGGATTTTACCGTACCGGGAATGGTGTGCGGAACCCTGGTTTCAGTGGCAATCATGGCGGCCAGGTTCGATTTACCATTGGCAAAAAATGGGAAAAATCATCCTTCGATGTTGATTTTAAACGGCTGGATGATAACGTGATCTTTTATTTGGGGATCCCCATGACGCGCCAAAATGGGAAAATAGTTGCCGTGCCGGGATTTAACGGTAACTACGGTACCATTGCAGGCCCAGAAACAGAAAAATCAAGTATGATCCAGGGAGATGGCAGCCGGTACAATTTTGATAATACCGTCGGAACCTCTGTAAAACGGACCCAGCTGACGGCTAAATTTAAAACCGAGATCTTTGACAACTGGTTCTTAAAAAATACCCTTCGTTACGATAACACGCTCACGCAGCGCAATGGAGTGTATCCAAATACTTTGGAAACTGCTGATTCATTGCTCTCCAGCCAATCGGCTCTGCTGCCGACGGTTCCCGGTGCACAAAAATTGGGATTACAATATGTAACTACGGGCGCAACATTTAACAATGCGAATCAGAATGGGAATGGCCTGATCATCATCGGCGGACTAAGGGGGCTTACCTTACCGCTCAGAGAAATTACAAACGACCTGCACCTTTCGCATGTTTTTGTTACCGGCGCTTCAAAACATGATGTTAACTTCGGATATTATTATTCGCATTTTGATGAAGACTTTAACCGGTACTCCTCTGCAGCATTGTTGGATGTTCAGAACAACGCACGACTGTTGAATCTTGTAGCACTGGATGCCAATGGAAAAGTGCTGAAAACATTTACGGATAATGGTATATACCGTTATGGATATGAGTATGCAAATGCGCACGGTGAACAAACAACCAATGCTGTTTATGTAAGTGATGAGTGGCAGATAACGCCGGCCTTCCGCCTGGATGCGGGGCTACGCTGGGAGAATGCGCAGACACAGGGGGTAGTAGAGCAAACGAAGAATGTAAACCTGGGAACCTTTGCCACTTCCAATATATTAACGGGGAACGGCATCTTTCAAAACTATAACAATAAGTTCAACTTTACCACCTGGACGGCAGGCGCCAACTACCAGTTTTCAGATTATATGGGTGCTTTCGCCCGCTATACTTCTGCAGCGCGGATCCCCGGATTGGGCACTTATGTAACCAATGCGACGGCAACACCGGTTACGCAGACCATGCAACTGGGAGAGGTGGGCTATAAATACAGCCGGTCCGCACTCTCGCTTTATGCCACCGGGTTCTGGACAAAATATAATAATGTTGGCTTTACAAATTATGTGTTTAGTTTAAACGGAACCCCTACACAGGAAAACCTGTATGCCAATACACAAACTTTTGGGTTAGAGCTGGAAGGCGGTTATTATCCGGTAAAGTGGTTTGATATTTCGGCAACGGCTACGTTGCAGCAGGGGCAGTATAAAGGATATGTTTATACTGATAAATCCGGAACTTCAATCAATTATAATAATAATCAGCTGATCCGGGTGCCGCCTGCTTCTTTAAGAGTGGTGCCGGGCTTCAATTTTTTCCGGGACCGGGTGCGCCTGCAAACGGCTATCGAATACGAGGGGAAACGTTATGTAGATGTTGCCAATTCGGTATCGCTCCCCAGCTATACAAAAGTTGATCTGGATGCCCAGGTAAAATTGACCGACAAGATTTCTGTTTTTGGGGTTATTGATAACCTGGGTAATTCCCTGGGACTTACCGAAGGAAACCCGCGTCAGGGCGAGTTCCAGAGCAACGACGCCGGCGCCACTTCGTTTATTGCCCGGCCATTAGTAGGAAGAAACTTCAAAGTTGCGCTCCGCTATAAGTTTTAGGGAATGTATAATATTGAATATCCAATGTAGGATTTTAAATGCTGCATTGGATATTTTTTTTTAACATTAAAAAAAAAGTCGGCTCTAAAAAACCAGACTTATGTTATTTTTCAATTTCGTTGTGTTAAACTCATTTTCGGACAAAGGCCCAAAAGTTGCATCAGCCCTCTTGTCTATTATGTAATAATTGCTGTTGTTCTTTAACATTTTACTGTAATAGGGAGAACAGGCGATTATGCTGTCGATGGCTTTATTTATTGAAGGAGGAGTTCTATCTCCAATAATATCATTTATTTTATTCAACTGAATTTTATCAAGATTCGCAATTTGCACGATGGAATCATTCCTGTTGCTTTTTAAGTAATATTCCTTCCACAATAAGAACTGTTCCTTTAGTGATTTCTTCAGTTTTGCTTTGTTTGGTTGCTGCAGTACAATTATGTATCGGTTATCATGCTTTACTTCTGAAATGTCAGCAATGATCTTTATGTCTGCAAAGGAGTTTTTATCTTCGGATTTGTAAATGATTGAGCCGTCAGGAAAGCCAGTATCGTATGCTTCGTCATCTGGCAAATAATAGTAGTTGTTGCCCAATTCCCGCTCATCACAGGAAGAAAAAAAAGAGCTGCTCAATAATAAAAAAGCAAAGGCAGTTGTGCGAATGGTTTTCATAAAAGCTCGTTACAGAGGTTCATGAATTAAAAATACAAAATATCCAATGGGAAACGTAAAATTTTACATTGGATATTTTACATTCTAATACTGCTCCTGTTCGTTGGGGAAATCGCCCGATTTCACATCCGCAATGTACTGCTGCACCGCGCCCGTGGCCTGTTCAAAAATGTTCAGGTACTGTCGCAGGAATTTGGGTTTGAATTCGGTATTGATCCCCAGCATATCGTGCATCACCAATACTTGCCCATCGCAATGCGGGCCGGCGCCAATACCGATGACGGGGATCTGTAATTTTTCAGTGGCTTGTTGGGCCAGTGCCGCCGGTATTTTTTCCAGGACCAAAGCAAATGCCCCGGATTGTTGCACTAATTCGACATCCTTCAAAAGTTTGGCGGCTTCGGCTTCTTCTTTTGCACGTACTGCATAGGTTCCAAACTGATAAATAGACTGCGGCGTAAGCCCTAAATGTCCCATAACCGGGATACCTGCGGAGGTGATCTTTTTTATGGATTCCGTTACTTCCTCACCACCTTCCAGCTTTACCGCATGCGCCCCGGTTTCTTTCATGATGCGTACCGCTGAAGCCAGGGCTATTTCCGAGTTAGATTGGTAGGAGCCGAAGGGCAGGTCCACGACCACAAGGCAGCGTTTAGCAGCGCGGATAACGGATTGCGCGTGGTAAATCATCTGGTCCAGTGTAATGGGCAGCGTCGTTTCGTGCCCGGCCATTACATTAGAGGCGGAATCGCCTACCAGGATCACATCGATGCCGGCGCTATCGATGATGCGGGCAAATGAAAAATCATATGCCGTAAGCATACTTATTTTTTCACCGGCCTGTTTCATTTTTGCCAGCGTATGCGTCGTTACTCTTTTTACTTCTTTATTTACAGACATGTCAAAATTTCTGATTTATTTATTTCTGATTTCTGATTTTTCATTCCGTATTCACTATTGACTATTGACTTATTTCTTCATACAAGCTCTGGATCAATCCATCCGCCAGCCCGATCTTGGGTACCAGGATCTCTTCAGCACCTGCCCATTTCAGAACGTTTATATAAATTAATAAGGCGGGCACAATAACATCGGCCCGGTCTTCGCGCAGCTTATAAAAACTGATCCGTTCGCTAAGCGTTCTGCTGCTGAATTCCTTGTAGTAATCCCGTAGCAGTTCCAGCGTAAGCGGACGCCCTTCTTTTCTTTTGGAAAGTGAAAAGATCTTATTAATATTTCCGCCGGAGCCGATCCCGATAATCTGCCTGGCTTTTTTCGTCTGGCTGCGAATATAGGTTTTCATTTCTTCCCAATGGGCTTCTGTTACCTGCTGTTTCAGCAACCGGATGGTGCCAATATTGAAGGAACGTTTAAAGGTCATCGTCCCGCTGGTAAAGCAGGTAAGTTCCGTGCTGCCACCTCCTACGTCTATATATAAATAAGATTCATCCCCGGTAAGACTGTCGGCTACATGACTTTCATAGATCAATGCGGCTTCACGGTCGCCGGAAATGATTTCAATTTCAATTCCCGTTGTTTCTTTAACCTGTTTAATAATTTCGGCGCCATTGCCGGCATCACGCATGGCAGAAGTGGCGCAGGCCTTGATATGCTGCACTTCGTAAGCATCCAGCAGGTTGCGGTAGGCTTTCATTGTGCTTAGGATATGGCTGATCTTGTTTTCGGAGATCATTCCCGTTTCAAAAACGTCGAAGCCCAACCGCAGCGGTACCCGGATAAGGTTCGATTTAATAAACTCGGGTTTATTCTTTTTGAGCAGCCGCACATCCGTAATTAACAGGCGGGCGGCATTACTGCCAATATCGATTGCTGCTAATTTCAACTATGTATATTTTTTATTGAACAGGTAATTATAAATAGCCTCCTGCGACCGGATCTTTTTTGTGGAAGCATGCACATACTTATTCTTTAATTCATTATCGAGCAGACGGGCTTTTACATTATCGCTTAACTGGATATTTAAAATATCGATCAGTTCACTTTTTAATTTAGGGTCGGCAACGGGGCAGGTGGCTTCCACGCGATGCTCCAGGTTGCGCATCATCCAGTCGGCCGACGAAATATAAACTTTAGGTTTCCCTTCATTATGAAATACAAATACCCTTGCATGTTCCAGGTATTCGTCTACAATGCTGATGGCAGTGACCTTATGTTTGAATTTTTTATTCTGCGACAGCATACAGAAAATGCCTCTCACGATCAGCTTTACGACAACGCCCGCCCGGGCTGCTTCGTATAGCTTCTGGATCATGTCCAGATCGGAGAGCGAATTCATTTTAATGATCATTTCTGCTTTCTTGCCTTTTCGTGCCAGGGCAATTTCGTGGTCGATCTGTTTGGCAAGGAAGCTCCTGACATAAACCGGACTGGGGATAACCACGTTGCATTTGGCTAATGCCAATTCATTTATTTTTGGTTTTTCCAGGTAAGAGAAAATACGATTCACGTCTGCCATTATTCTTTTGTTAGATGTCAGCAAACAATGGTCGGCATATACCCGGGCGGTTTTTTCATTCAGGTTTCCGGTACTTACGAATCCATACTGTTCGGTTTTGTTGCCTTTCTTCTTTTTGATGACACATAATTTCGCATGCACTTTCATGTTGGGAAAGCCCGTAAGCACCGTTGCGCCTACATCTTCCAGCCGCTGCTTCCATTCCATATTGGCCTCTTCATCGAAACGGGCTTTTAATTCCAGCATTACGGTAACTTCTTTACCGTTGCGCACCGCATTAACGAGGGCATTGATGATCTTTGATTGAGCTGCCAAACGGTAACAGGTGATCTTTATGGAAATAACATCCGGGTCGAAGGCAGCTTCCCGGATCAGGTCAATGATCGGGGTAAAATTATGATAAGGAAAACTCAGCAATACATCCCGGTGCATGATCACGTCAGAAATGCGTTGTTCCATCAGTAACGGGTGATCGAAGGGCTCCTTGCGCCGGCTTACATTTTTAAACGCCTTGGCGGGAAAGTCTATAAAGTGCCTGAAATTATGAATGGCGCCGGCAGGGCTTATGGCGTCCTGTTTGGCAAAGCCCATCCGCGTGATCAGGTAGGCAAGGAGTTCGGGGTCCATTTTTTCGTCGTAAGTAAAGCGCACCGGAGTTCCCCGTTTGCGGTTCTTCAACCCCGTTTCCAGCTTTTGTACCAGCGTGGTATTATCGGCAGTATCTATATCCAGTTCTGCATCCCGGGTGAATTTGAAAATATTTGCCTGGAACTCATCATATCCCAGGAATTTAAAAATATCCGGCAGGTTAAAGATGATCGCGTCTTCGAGCAGCATTATATTGTGTTGCCCGCTTTTGGAGGGGAGCTCAATAAAGCGCCCAACAGCGGTTACCGGCACTTCAATGATCGCAAATTTTTTATCCTGGCGGTTGTAGCTTTTGCGCATGACCACGCCAAGAAAGATAGACTTATCTCTGAGATTGGGAAATTTTTTGATATTCTCAATCATAAGCGGAATAATATTCGGGCTGATCTCTGTTTCGTAAAAATCCCGGATAAAACTTTTCTGAGCGATGGTTAACTGCGTGGCGTTCTTCAGGAATATTTTATTACGATTCAGGCTCCGCTGCACATTCGTCCACACCCGTTCAAATTCTTCCTGCTGGGCATCCATAAGGCGCTGTATCTGGTCCAGTATTTTTTTGGGATTTTTTTCCGGGTGCATATTGAGCTTCGATTCAATACGCAACATTCTCTTTAAAGAAGCGATCCGCACCCTGAAAAATTCGTCGCGGTTATTGGAGAAGATCCCTAAAAATTTAATACGTTCGTTTAAGGGAACAGTAGGATCGGCCGCTTCCTGGAGTACGCGCCCGTTAAATGCCAGCCAGCTGATGTCTCTTGGAATGACCTTCTGCATAGTTGTTTTTCGTATATTCACAATAATAACACTTTATCGGCAGAATTACCCCTATTTATCGATGTTTGACAGCGGCAGTATTTATTTTTATATTAATTTTTATATGGCTCACAGAATACACAGAAGGTCTTTAAGATCTGTGTAAATCTGAGGAATCTGTGAGAAAAAAGGGAATGTTGCAAACGAGTGCTATTTGTTATATGGCTCACAGATTGCATGGATTTTCAGAGAAGAGTTTTAAAGTTTGTGGAAGTCTGCGAGATTCCAACCTGAACGGACGGGCAGGTGTGTAAGAACAACAATGTTATATCTTTTCCGCCCTAACGCGATGCCTCCTGACCGTCGGCAGGACGATTGTGAAAATTGGAATTGTAAATTTTATGTAGGTTTGCCTGAAATAAATTTCATGACCAACGAACGGAAAGAAAAGCTGGAAAAAGTGATCAGCTACCGCCAACCTGGATTGGGTGTGGTATTGGAGAATGTATTTGACCCACATAATATTTCCGCCGTGATGCGCAGCTGCGATGCCGTGGGCATCCAGGACCTGTATATATTGAATACAAAAATCCCACGCCACGAAAAATGGGGGTTTAAAAGCAGTTCCAGTGCGGCGAAATGGCTGTCTGTTCAGCAGTTTGACAATGCGGCCGACTGTTTTGCTATTTTAAGAAGCCGCTATGATGCCATAGTGACCACTCATTTAAGTTCGGATGCGGTCAATTTATATGATATGGACCTCACGGGAAATATTGCGCTGGTGTTTGGCAATGAGCATGCCGGAGTGAGCGAAGAGATCCGCGCTCTGGCAGACGGCAATTTTATTATTCCCCAGGTGGGCATCATTCAATCGCTCAATATTAGTGTGGCCTGCGCCGTAAGCATTTATGAAGCCTACCGGCAGCGGAACAAGGCGGGTCTTTATTCCGGAGAAAGTAATACTTCCTACCATGGACGGCTGCGTCAACTATGGGAACTAGAAATATAAAATAAGAAATAATAAATAAAGAATGTAAAAGGAAGCAGTTTCCGGGATTGGAGTTTTCGGTTTTTAATGCAGCTATTAAGGGGCTTCGTTTTATATTTGACGTAAAGTCGTTGGGGCGAAAAATTTTTCGCCCTTACAGAAATGTAAAATTCAAAATTGTAACAATATGCCTTCATTTGATTTTGCCTCCAAGGTAGATGCGCAGGCGCTGGACAACGCCGTGAATGTTGTAAAAAAAGAGATCACCAACCGGTTCGATTTTAAGGGCTCGCATGTGGTGATCGATCTGGACAAGAAAGCGTTTAAGATAAACGTGGAAACAGAAGATGATATGAAGATGAAACAGTTGCTGGATGTGCTGGTGAGCCGGGCGCATAAACAGGGTATTGCTCCTGAAGCCTTTGATCTGAGCAAGGAGGGGAGCCAGGTGGGCAAGGCCTGGAAAAAAGAGATCGAAGTGCGCAACGGGCTCAAGCAGGAGGATGCAAAGAAAATTGTGAAAATGATCAAAGACGCCGGCCTCAAAGTGCAGGCGGCTATCAACGATGAAGTGGTGCGGGTTACAGGTAAAAAAATTGACGATCTTCAATCGGTGATCCAGGCCTCCAAAACCTGGGAGCTGGGCTTGCCGCTGCAGGTAGAGAATATGCGGAGCTGATAACGGAATAAGAAATCAGGAATATCAAATAAGAAATTAGAAATTTCTCGTACCTTTGCGTTTCTAAAATTATTAATAACGTACGGCAAAACCCGTACAACCTTAAAAATCATACAGTTATGAAACAAGGTCTCCATCCTGAAAGCTATCGTTTAGTAGTTTTCAAAGACATGAGCAACGGCGAAACTTTTTTAAGCCGTTCCACTGCAAATTCTAAAGAAATGATCAAATGGGAAGATGGTAATGAATATCCAGTAGTAAAACTGGAGATCTCCAGCACTTCTCACCCTTTCTTTACCGGTAAAAATATGCTGGTGGATACTGCAGGTCGTATCGATAAGTTCAAGAGAAAATACGCAAAAAAATAAGTGCAGGTATTTAATTGTACTGACCCCCGGAATTCCGGGGGTTTTGTTTTTTAATAGTATCTTAGGCACCTCAAAAATGATGAGCGCGGTTATTTTTACCCATACCCGGTATCAGGCGGAACAATTGTTTCCCTTCAGTCTTACTACTTCAGTGGAAGACATTCCTTCCGGGATGCTTACCAACCGCCGGCGGTGGGAGCTGATCGCGGGACGAAAGCTGCAAGCCGTTGGGGGGGGGCAATGGATCATTCCGGCCAACCTGCTGCCGTCAATGGAACTGATCGGTTTAATGCAGCAGCTCAATAATGGCGCTTTCCTGCAGCTGGGAGAAAACGGGGCTGTGATCGGGCTAAGCCATTCCGGAGCAGATTTTTCTGGTGCCCCGGTTGCCGTTCTGCCCGAAGACGCATTGAAATGGATCGAATTCGGATGGAATATTTTTGAATACAATCAATACCTGCTGCATTTTGATTTTGCACTCTTGACCGAAGGGCGGGGATCGGCACCCATCGCCGCAGGAAATTATGCAGCCGCACCTGAAAATATATTTATTGAAGAAGGAGCCAGCCTTCATTGCTGCATCCTGAACGCAGCAGAGGGCCCCATCTATATTTCTAAAGGCGCTTTGATCATGGAGGGCACCTGCATCAGAGGGCCTGTTTTCATCGGGCCGCAGGCCGTGGTAAAAATGGGCGCAAAGCTTTATGGCGGAACTACTGTTGGCGCCTGTTGTACTGTTGGCAGCGAAATAAAAAATTCCGTGCTATTTCCTTTTTCCAATAAAGCACACGACGGCTACCTGGGCGATTCGGTAATCGGTCACTGGTGTAACCTGGGCGCCGGCACCTCCAACAGCAATTTAAAAAACACGGCCGGAAATATTAAGGTGATCCTGCCTTCAGGGACCCACAAGGCGGGGATGAAATGCGGGGTGCTGATGGGCGATTATTCCAAAACGGCTATCAACACTTCTATTAATTCCGGAACAGTCATTGGTGTTTGCTCCAATGTTTTTGGGACCGGATTGACCCCAAAACTGATCCCCTCTTTTTCCTGGGGATTCAATGCTGAAACAATATATGAAGCGGATCAGGCGTTAGAACATGTGGAACGTTGGATGCAAACCAAAAAGCAACAGCTCACCAGCGAAACAAAACAGTTAATTACCAATATTTATAATCAAACAAAAACAAAAAGATCATGAGACAGCAAATAGCAGCCGCTAACTGGAAAATGAATTTAACTTATGTGGAAGGGCAGCAATTGTTAAACGATATTCTTGCCGAGAACATTGAGCCCAAAGACAACCATGCAGTGATTTTTGGCATTCCTTTTCCCTACCTGATGATGGCCAATGAAAAAGTAAATACACTGAAAAATTTATACGTTGCGGCGCAGAACTGCTCCAACAAAAAATCAGGGGCGTATACTGGTGAGGTTTCTGTAACCATGTTGAAATCATTGAACCTGAAGTATTGCATTATCGGGCACAGCGAGCGCAGGGAGTATTTTAATGAAACCAACCTGGAACTTTCTGAAAAGCTGGACCTGTTATTGGGTGCCGGCATGAAGCCGATCTTCTGCTGCGGCGAACCGCTGAGCATCCGTGAAGAAGGCAGCCAGAACGCGTATGTAGAAAAGCAATTGAAAGAATCTTTATTTCATCTTTCTGCTGAAGACATGAAAAAAGTAGTGATTGCCTATGAGCCCATCTGGGCTATTGGTACCGGAAAAACAGCTACCACGGCGCAGGCGCAGGAGATACACGCGTTTATCCGTTCAGTAATTGCCAATCAATATGGCGCTGAAGTTGCTGACATTGTTCCTATTTTATACGGTGGCAGCGTAAAGGCCAATAATGCAAAAGAATTGTTTGCCTGTCCGGATGTTGACGGCGGCCTTGTAGGCGGTGCCTCACTGGTGGCAATGGATTTTGTTGAAATTATCAAGGCATTAAAATAGAAGAAAGCCCCGGTCATTGCTGGCCGGGGCTCCTTTAATTTATTTTGCAGCGCTTTATGCTACGGGTTCCAGGTATTGCATATAAGCATACCCTTCTGTTCCATCATCTGTACGTACAGAAGCCCACTGATCGCTGGCTTTGCTGATGAGGGTGATGATTTCATCCTTTTGCGCTTTTCCCACAACGGGTTGATCCGTTCCCGGGCCTTTGCGGATATTTAAAGCAGTTTCCTGCGTGGCTACCCGTACTTTAGAGCCGGGATCCGCTTTTGCATTTACATTCAACACCAGGTCACCACTGGTGAAGTTAGGATCTATCTGGTCGTAAACCGCCCATAACTGATCTTTTACAGCACCGCTGGGTGCATCGCCATCTATATATAAAACGTTATCCTGCTCCCTTACGGCCAGGTTTGCTACGCCCGCTGCAGTAGCGGCGTCAATCAATGCTTTGTATTTGTCTTGTAGTGCCATATCATTTATTTTACGGTTAATTTATTCTCAACTTTTTTAGGGTGCGTGCCCATTACTTTTTGCATTAAAACCGGCAGGTCTGCTTTTTTAATATCGCCGGTAAGGGTTACCACGCCATCTTTTACCTCTGCTTTTACGCCAGCATTGTCTTTAATGGCGTCTTTGAGGGTGTTGTTTAAAATATCATCAGGGTTGATGGTAGGAGGGGGCGGGGGAGGCGGAACGGTTGCATTATTCACAACAGATTTAACACCCTTTACTTCTTTTACTGCCGGCTCAACGGCGGTTTTAGCTGCATCGTCTTTAACTGTACCGCTGATGGTAACGGCACCGTCTTTTACATCTGCCGTAAGGCTTGAAAAATCAGCGCTGGAAGCAAGCTTGGCGTCAACATCTTTTTTAATGTCGGCATCGCTTTTGCCCTTACAGGAAGGCAACGCAAAAACCAATGCGACGAAGGCAATCATGGTCAGGATTCTTTTCATTTGATTTGGGATTTAAGTGAAAAATTTTTTACCTAACGAATATAGTCTAAATCGGAATTAAAAAAATTAAGGGAAAGTTTTTTATTTCTTAATTTTTTATATGGGTGTGAGACCGCAAGTCCCGCACAGCGAGAGTAGCGCCGTGTTTACACTTTCGGCTTCCGGTGGGACTTGTGCAACCTGGCGACGGATAACGCAAGTTTCGTGCGGCGCAAGAAATAGAAGACCTTCCCGTTTTCCCGGTTAATGATTGACCGATCTACTGTTCTTCCTCCAGCTGCATCAACCGGGTAAATACCTCCTCGTATTTTTTTTCAAGCTGTTGATTTTCAGCAACAGCAGTCTTATACGCCTGCTCTGTTTTTACAAAGCGGTCTTTGTCTGAATACAAATCGGGGTGGGCCAGATCTTTTTCCAGTTGCTGTAACAAGGTCTTGTTTTTGTTCAGCGCTTCCTCCGTTTGCTGAAATAACTTTTGCTGCCGCTGCACCTCTTTTTTCAGTTCCTTGTTGATAGGAGTATTGGCGGCTGCCGGTGGTGCGGCGACTGCGGGTTTTTCTGGAACCGGTCCGGGTTTGTTTTTTGCAGGTGCCTCATCTTTGACCTGCAGGGCCTTGTTCTTTTTCATGCGCTCGTTCCAGGCCACCCATTCATCGTAGGGACCTTTGAATTCTTTTATTTCGCCGTCGGCAATTTCCCAGATCTTATTGGCCGTGCGGGCAATAAAATGCCGGTCGTGACTTACCAGGATCAGCGTGCCTTCATATTTATTCAAAGCGCCGATCAGCAGATCCACACTGTGCATGTCCAGGTGGTTGGTAGGCTCATCGAGCATTAAAAAGTTCGCACGGCTTACAATGGTCTTGGCCAGCGCCACGCGCGCTTTTTCACCTCCGCTGAGGATCTTTATTTTTTTATCGGTATCGTCGCCGCTAAACAAAAAACAACCCAGCAGGGCGCGCAGCTCCAGATCTGTCATCTGGCTGCCGCATTCGCGCATTTCTTCCAGGATTGTGTTATTCAGATGCAGGGCTTCCAGCTGGTGCTGCGCATAAAAGCTTTCGTCTACATTGTGACCCCATTTGCGGTTGCCGGAGAAAGATTCCACATCGGCGATGATTCTGAGCAGAGTCGATTTCCCTTTTCCGTTAGCCCCGATCAGGGCGATCTTATCGCCACGGTCAATTTCAGCTTTGGCATTTTTCAGGATCACATTCTCGCCAAAGGCTTTGGAGAGCTGATCGAGCTCTACGATAACGCGTCCGGGTACTTTATCTACCCTGAAATTGATGCGGAGATCCGGCCGCTCAATAGCTACGTCTTCGATCCGGTCCAGCTTGTCCAGCTTTTTCATAATACTCTGCGCCATCGCTGCTTTGCTGGCTTTGGCACGAAAGCGTTCCACCAGGCGCTCATTCTGGCGGATATAATCCTGCTGATTCTCGAAGGCTTTTTGCTGCATTTCAATGCGAACCGCTTTCTCCTTTTCATAGAACTCGTAGTTGCCGTTATAAAAATGCAACTGCCGCTGGTAGAGCTCCACAATCTTCGTTACCATACGGTTGAGAAAATATTTATCGTGGCTTACAATAACCACGGCGCCCTGGTAATGCTGCAGGTATTTTTCAAGCCATTCAATAGAAGGAAGATCCAGGTGGTTGGTGGGCTCATCCAGCAGGAGCAGATCCGGCTGCGCAAGGATCATCTTGGCCAGCAGCACGCGCATGCGCCAACCTCCGCTGAATTCTTTATAGGGGCGATTCAGATCGGCATTGGAAAAGCCAAGCCCCTGCAGCACTTCTTCGGTTTTATGCTGGATATTATAACCGCCGAGCAATTCCAGTTCATGCAATTTATCCGTGTAGGCGATCAGTGTTTTTTCATCCCCGGTTTTTTCCAGTTCAGCTCCCAAAGCTTCAATTTCCTTTTCCAGCTGCAGCACTTTTTCAAAAGCGCTTAGCGCCACCTGGAGGATGGATTCGTTGGTGTCGAAGCTCAGCAGGTCCTGATGCAGGTAGCCGATACTGGTTTCGCGTCCCCTTTCAAGGGTGCCTGCGGAAGGTGCATATTGCCCCACCAAAACCTTCAGTAATGTTGATTTACCGGTTCCGTTAAACCCTATGAGGCCAATGCGCTCATTGGGCTGTATATGCCAGGTGGCATCCTCCACTATTATCCTTGCACCAAACTCGAATGTGACATTCTGTAAACCAACTAGCATTTTATTATTACTTTTGCGCTTTTTAAAGCCTGCAAATTTAGCTAATAGATTTCACTTGTAAGCTGTTTATTACTGGTGGCTCCAAAAGTGCTAACGGATCTGCAGCAGGGGCTGAATAAATGAAAAGACAAATGAAGAAATTTTTGATTTTTATTGTGGTGCTGGCGCTGGCCTTTTTGGGGTATAAATTGGTGTTCAAAAAAAATAAGGATGCCGGCGAAAAACCGGTACCAGTTGCGGTAGGTAAACCCACGGCGGCGTTTGATCAATCGGTGGATGTAGTATTAACGAGTTATTATACGCTTACCGACGGTTTTGTAAATTGGGACACTGCAATTGTAACAACGACTGCAGCTACCTTAGAAACCGCGTTAGGGCATTTAAAAGTGGATGAGACCCAAAAGGATACGGTTATTTATCAAACGGTGCTTTCGACGCTGGATCTTGCGAAAATAAATGTGGCAACGATAAAAGGGAGCCACGATTGGACGGAGCGCCGCCACGCGTTGAATGATTTATCCGATAATATCCGTACGATCTTGTTGGCGGTGAAATATGATAAAGCGCCCGTTTACTGGCAGGAGTGCCCGATGGCCTTTGGCGAGGGGCAAAGTGGAAACTGGTTAAGTGCCAAAGACGCTATTGTGAACCCTTACCTTGGAAATAAAGATCCGAAATTTGGGAAAACCATGTTAAATTGCGGCGAAACAAAAATGACCATTGATTTTACCAAAACGGATTCAACCCAGGTAAAATAAATGATCCGGACTCCTTAGCTCAGTTGGTAGAGCTACTGACTCTTAATCAGTAGGCCCAGGGTTCGAGTCCCTGAGGGGTCACAACATGAACACGAAGGGTGCTAAATCCCTGAGGGGCACTTCGCGGGATAGGTCTGAAAGGTCCGTCCCTTTTTTGTTCATCGACTCCAATTGCTTGTTAGCCGAAAGATCAACCTCAATCTTAAATCGTGTTCATGAAGCAACTAATTCTTTTATTCGTATTTCAGCTGTTTTCGCAGTTTGCGTCCGCACAGCAGCATCCCAACATCATCGTGTTCCTGGTAGATGATATGGGCTGGCAGGACTGTTCTTTACCTTTCTGGAAGGACAAAACGCCGCTTAATAAAAAATACCACACGCCCAATATGGAGCGTTTGGCAAGCGAAGGGATGAAGTTTACCAATGCATATGCGGCGCCGGTTTGTACGCCATCGCGCAGCGCCATGCTTTCGGGCATGAACCCTGCGCACCTGGGCGTAACTAACTGGACATCGCCCATAAAAGATAATAATACGGATAACCCGGACGATCAGTTTGCGCCGGCAGACTGGAATATAAACGGGCTTAGCCCGGTGCCGGGCATAGCAAAAACGGCTTATGCAACGCCCTTTCCGCAGCTGCTGAAGGATGCGGGCTATTTTACCATACATGTTGGTAAGGCCCACTGGGCCCCGATGGGTACGCCCGGGGCTAACCCGCATAACATGGGGTTTATGGTAAATATTGCCGGCCATGCAGCGGGCCACCCGCAAAGCTATTTGCCGGAGCAGAACTATGGCAACTTTCCTAAACAGCAGGCGCATGCACAGGCAGTGCCCGACCTGGAAGAGTATTACGGCTCCAATACTTTTTTAACCGAAGCATTAACGCTGGAAGCCCTGAAAGCCCTTGATGAGCCCATACAGCGACGGCAGCCTTTCTATCTGAATATGGCGCATTATGCAGTACACGTACCCATTATGGCGGATAAAAGGTTTTTAAAAAAATATCTTGATGCCGGTTTGGATTCTACTGAAGCTGCTTATGCCACGCTGGTAGAGGGGATGGATAAAAGCCTGGGCGACATAATGAATTATTTGAAAAAGAAAAGCATTGAAAAGAATACGGTCCTCATTTTTATGAGCGATAACGGCGGACTGAGTCTTAGTCCCGCAAGAGGCGGTGCCGCGCATACCCAGAACCTGCCGTTGAAAGCCGGTAAAGGTTCGGTGTACGAAGGTGGCATCCGCGAGCCGATGATCGTAAAATACACGCCCCTGGTAAAACCTGCTACAGTGGCAGAGCAATATGTGATTATAGAAGACTTTTTTCCAACGATATTAGAACTGGCTGGCGTAAAAAATTATAAAACGGTTCAACAGTTAGACGGCAAAAGTTTTGTACCTATATTAAAGAACCCTGCGTGGAAAGACGATACGCGGGCACTGGTATGGCATTATCCTAATAAGTGGATCGGGAAAGACGGCCCGGGCATCAACTATTTCTCTGCCATCCGCAAGGGCAACTGGAAGCTGGTATATAGCCTGCGGAACAGTAAAAGCGAGTTGTACAACCTGGACGAAGATATTGGCGAGCATCATGACCTGTCAAAAGAGAACCCGGCAAAAACTAATGAGCTCAAATCCTTATTGGGCGAACGTTTGAGTGGGTGGGATGCCCCGATGCCGGTAGATAAAAAAACAAACCGGCCCGTGCCTTTTCCGGGCGCGCGATGATCAGCTGAATCAGCCTGGTTGTGTATGAAATCATTCTCGGTAAAGTAGACGAAACAATTATCTGAGGCTGGTCGTTTTTTAAGATCTTTCAAAAAAGTTTATCCAAAATTTTGCCAGCAACGATCCAACGACTATATTTGCACTCCCAACAGAAAAAAGGGTTTAAGGATCGGTAGTTCAGTTGGTTAGAATGCCGCCCTGTCACGGCGGAGGTCGCGGGTTCGAGTCCCGTCCGGTCCGCATAAAAGGATCATCAGCAATGATGATCCTTTTTGCTTTTTACCCCACTTTACTTTTAAGG
>JAGIAQ010000064.1 GCA_017744795.1 Niabella sp.
AACAAAAAAATTTACATGAGAAAAATTGTATTGCTTCTGGCACTCGTGACCTGTTCTCTGTTGGTTTTTGCACAGACAAAACTCATAACAGGTTCGGTTAAGGATGAATCGGGGAATCCGATTTCCTTTGCAACGGTTCTGGAAAAAGGAACAAAAAAAGCTATTTCTGCAGATGCACAGGGTAACTTTACCATGAACGCTAAAGAAGGCGCTACACTGGAAGTTTCTGCCACAGGCTATCAAAGCCAAACGGTTCAAGCCTCTGGTTCGCCCATAAACGTAACCTTAAAGGCCGGACAAGGACAAACCATTGAAGAGGTGGTGGTAACTACTGCATTGGGTATTAAACGGAATCCAAAAGAATTGGGTTACGCAGCTACTTCCTTAAGCAGCAAAACAGTAAATCAGGCAAAGTCAGTAAATATTCAGCAGGCTTTGAATGGTAAAGTATCCGGTGTAAATATTTCTACTACCAATAGCGGTGTATTCGAAAATGCGAAGATCAATATCCGTGGTATCAGATCATTAACTGGTAATAACCAGCCCATGCTTGTGGTAGACGGGGCTCCTACACCCTTAGGGTATCTGTCTCAGATACCGCCCAGCGATGTGCAGGATGTTACGGTTTTAAAAAGTGCTGCTTCTGCCGCCATTTACGGCCCTGACGCGGTAAACGGTGTGATCGTGGTTACAACAAAAAGAGGGTCTAATAAACTGAACGTTTCTTTTACCTCCAGCTTGCAGGCTGCGCGTGTAGCCTTTTATCCTAAATTACAACACCAGTTTGGCGCTGGTGGCGGTGAAGAATCCGATCAATACGGTAATTATACGTATATACCTTATGAAAATCAGCAGTATGGACCTGCATTTGATGGGTCCACACAACAGATCGGGAAAGTGCTTGAGGATGGTAGCGTTCAAACCGGCCCCTATTCGCCACTTTATGTAAAGGATAATAAAAACTTTTGGAACACTGGTCTTACTTTCCAGAACTCCCTCTCTGTTTCCGACAAAAACTTTTATTTCAGTGTAGATGATGCAAATATAAAGGGGTTAATGCCGGATGATAAAAACAGAAGAACCAGTTTCCGGTTTAACGGGGCTTTAAGTTCCGCTAATGAGAAGTTTAAAATTAATTATGGTTTAAACTATGTCTTGCAAAACTACAATGTTGTGAACGAAGCTGGATTCTCGGGCCTTTTTCCCAGCGCATATAATGGTAGTATTTTCTTCCTTATTATGCAAACCCCGAGCAACGTAAATATTCAATCTTATAAAGACTGGCAGCACAATAAATTCGCACAATATTCTAATTATTATAATGAATTTGCCGCGAATCCCTATTGGGTAATTGGCAATTTGAGACAAATAGGTAGGGAAGATGATCTGCTGGGTAATTTAAATTTGTCCTATCAATTTACAGATTGGTTAAAAGCGAATATCAGTGCAAATACAACTTTAGGCTTTAACAATTATCAGAATAACACTGCTCCCGTTACTGTTACTGACTGGGCGCATGCAAACAGGAGCTCCACAATGTATACCAACCAACCAGGCTCTACTTTTTCTGATCAGGCTTATAACTCTGTCATCAATCTTCAGTATTTCCTAAATGGTGATAAGAAGTTTGCCGACGATAAATTTAGCTTTAAGTACGTTCTGGGTGGCGCTTTACGCCAAAGCCGTTCCAAAGAAACTTCAGTAGGGGGTAACAATCTTGTTGTACCTTATTTATATAATGTGGCAGTAAGAAGCGGTGAACCAAGCTTGGGTACTAACGGCAACTTTCAATCGCGCATTGTATCTGGCTATGGTAGCCTCGGTTTTGGCTATAAAAGCATGGCTTTTGTAGAGTTTACAGGACGAAACGACTGGGACAGCCGGCTTGCCGCTAACAACCGCTCTTTCTTTTATCCTGGCGTGAATGCTTCATTTATTTTATCTGAGGCCATTCCGTCCTTAAAATCGGAAACGGCTATTTCTTATGCTAAAATACGTGCTGCTTATACCAAATCCGGTAACGTAAACCTGGGAGTATATGCATTGCAACCTACTTACGGGCCGTTTGGCGGCTTCCCCTATGGCAATACAGCCGGTTTTACTGCAAATAACACGGTACCTTCCCTTGATCTTAAACCCGAGTTTGTAACCAACGCGGAGGTGGGTGCTGAGGTAGGGCTCTTCAAAAATCGAGTTAATTTAGAAGTATCTTATTTCGACCAAAAAAGCGATAACCAGATCTTGAATGTATCACAATCCTGGACTACCGGGTATCCTACCCAGATTGCAAATGCCGCCAGCTTTAAAAACTATGGCGTGGAAATGGATTTGGGTCTAACTCCGCTTATCAAAATCCACAATGGTCATTTTGATTTAAGGATTAACGCTACATATAATGACAATAAGATCCTTTCTACCCTTGGTAATGTTCCTGTTGTAGTTGGGGGTACCAGCGGATTTACTCAAATTTCTGCAAGCTCTCCAACAGCCAATAATATTGCAATCGTTGGAAACCCCGCATTTCAGTTTCAGTTGACAGATTATGCCAGAGATCCTATGGGCAGGGTAATTGTGGATCCGGTTACAGGGATGCCTTCGCAGGCCGCAGATATGATCGTTAAAGGCAGAACATTGCCTTTATGGATTGTAGGCGTTACGCCCAGTTTTACCTATGGTAACTTTTCAATAAGCATGACCTGGGATTATAAAACCGGCCATAGTTTTTACTCTGGTATGGGTAGTGATATGGATTTTGCCGGTATTTCTGCAAGAAGTGCTGAATATGGCCGCAAACGTTTTGTATTCCCTAATTCCTCTTACTGGAACGGAACAGAGTATGTAGCGAATACAAGCATCCTTGTACAGGATGGTAACGCCGGTTTCTGGACAAGCGGTCCTGCCAATACACAGATAGCCACGAACTATTTTGCAAGCGCTACTGCACTCAGGCTGCGGGAATTAAACCTGACTTACACGCTTCCCAATAAGCTTATTGAAAGAATAAAAGCTTTGAAAAGTGTTAGCTTCAGCGTTATTGGCAAGAACCTGCTGCTGTTTGTACCCAAGTCAAACCAATGGGGCGATCCTGAATTTAACTACTCTTCAGGCAACAATACCTACGGTCTGAGCAGTACCTTCCAGTCTCCTGCATCAAGGCTAATAGGAGGATCAATAAATGTTCAGTTCTAAATAGTTTAATAATAAATGGTTTATAATATGAAATATATTCACGCAAAAGTTACGGTACTGGCACTGCTTATTGCTTTCTCAGGCCTGACAGGATGCAAAAAGTTTTTAGATGTTAATAATAACCCTAACCAATCTACGGATGACAACGTAACGCCGGAGCTTCTGGCGGTAGGTGCATCGGTTTCTATGGGAAGCAGAGCAGCCAGCGGTAATTATAATCCTGTTAGTTTCTGGATCGGGTACCTGGCGCAGGCGGGCGACTATGCTATTACAGCTGATGTGGCAACGTATAACATCGATTTTACCTTTGGTAATGGATTGTGGTCTAATAACTATAATACACTTTTTGACTTGGAGTTGGCCAAACGTAAAGCACTTGCCAAAGGCGATTCGGTACTCGCTGGCACCATGATGGTGTTTAGCGCTAAGCTATACCAGGAATTGGCAGATACTTATGGTGATATTCCTTACTCACAGGCATTTGACTATCAGTCTACCCGTACCCCGGCTTATGATAAGGCTACGGATATTTATAGCGCCCTCCAAAAAAAGCTGGATACCGCTATTACCTATTTAAAAAGAACACCGCGGTCAAACTTTAACGATAATGTAGGAAAAGTAGTGAAAATATCACTTGGACAATGGGTGAAATTCGCTAACACGTTAAAACTCCGCTTACTATTGAGGCAATCGGAAGTTTCCGGATTTAGCCCTGCAACTGAAATTGCCAAAATAACAGCGAATGGCGGTGTATTGGGTACGGGGGAAAATGTAAATGTAAACCCGGGCTATGTTAATGATGATAACAAGCAAAACCCCTTCTACGCGAATTTCGGTTATTTAACCACAGGCGCAGATGGTGATAATTTTAACCGGGCTAATGAATATATGATATCGGTGATGACCGGGCATGAAGACCCAAGGTTAAAAAGGGTCTACCAGCCACAGGCCAACGGATCTGTTGTGGGTTGTGTTTTTGGATTGGCACAGGGAAACCCCCTAGGTAATGCCAGTTCTAAATTTGGTCCCGGCTTACTGGGTGATACAAAAGACGCGGGCGCAAAACAAGACCAGTTTATTTACCCTGCCTTTGAAAGTATGTTCTTGTATGCCGAAGCGGCTGCTCGGGGCTGGTTTCCGGCCGACGCAAAAACAGCTTACCAGAATGCCGTTAAAGAATCTTTTTCCTGGTTAGGGTTAACTTCGGCCCAAGCTACTACTTATATGACCGATAACAAGGACGCCAACTGGGATTCATTAGCTGCAAAGAGCCCCACTCCTACAGCCAAGGCAAAATTTGTGACCTACCAAAAATATATCGCCTTAACGGGCGTAGATCCATTGGAAGCATGGGCCGATATGCGGAGGCTGAACATGGTTGACGATAAGTCTTATCGTTCAGTATATCCCGGTGCTTTAAACGGTAGCGCCTGTGGTGTTCCTATACGTTTTTTATATCCTCAAACAGAGTATACCACCAATAAAGATAATGTGTCTAAAGAAGGAACGATTAACCAGTTTACATCTAAATTATTCTGGCAACCTTAATTATTAAATTATGAAAAGAAATTTATATAAATATTATTGCAGTGCCGTTATTATAGCGGCTGCGGTTATTGGCTGTGTAAAAGATACTGATTTTGACAAAGGGGTTATCCAATCTGTACACTCCGATCAAACGCAAAACGTAATTTTTATTGGAAACACGGTTACGTCTACCAGTAATTATTTGCAGCTATCTTATGATAAATCTGCAAAAGATACAACTGTTCAAATTATGCCGGTTACCCTGGCAAATGCAAACCCGGCTCCGCAGGATATTATTGTGGTGCTGGTGCCGAATAACGCATTACTCGGGGCTTCTAACGACGCTAATGCGACCAGTCTGGAGCCTATTCCTGCAGACAAGTATACGATCTCGAATCCTAAATCGGCGGATGGTGCCGGCTATTTGGTTACTATTGCCAAAGGGACCAGTACTGGGTACCTGCAAGTTAAGTTTGTGCCAAATAATCTTTTAGGAGGTCAGTATGCTTTGGGCTTTCAAATTGCATCTATCCAAACCGCAGGATATGTGATCAGTTCCAATCTCTCAAAAGCAGTAACGGGAATTGGGATTAAAAATGAGTTTGATGGTAAATATGATTATAAGGGATATTCCCTCAGAGCCGGAGATAATAGCCTTACGGGGTATTTTAGTGGCAAAACGATGACCCTGATCACTAGTGGCGGGTCTTCTGTGACATCTTCTACGCTTCCATTATGGGGAGATGGTGTAAGTGGTATAGCCATTGGCAATATCTCACTTGCAGTTAACAACTCCGGCGCCAGCCCTTACCCGGTAACAATAACCAGCTCCGGAGGCGCAACAAATGCTCCGGGATATAATAGCAGGTATGATGCGGCAACTAAGACGTTTTATATCTCATTCACCTGGGGTGCCGGTCCTGCTGCCAGGTTATCTACAGATACGTTGACTTACAATAGTCCCCGATAATAAAAATTATTTCGAACTAAATTTTAAATAATGACACGCGCAATAAAAATAACAGGGCTTTTATCATTATTCATGCTTTTTATAATTTCCTGTGATAAAAATGATTACCCAAAACCTGTTGAAAAATATCCCACCGGCTTTGGTGATCAGTCGTTTACGCAGGGGTTTTCCAGTGTTGCATCTGCACAATCGCAGGGCTGGATATTTAATAACCTGAGTGATGAAGCCGGCACCGGCTGGGCCGCAACCATCTCCGGCAAAACCGGATATACTACCCCGATAGCTCCTATGGCTGCCAACAACGCATTTTTGTTTAGCAGTTTCCTTGCTAATGGAACCTCTGATGCATCTGGCTATATCAGCAACTGGGTAATTTCTCCTAAAGTGATTATCCAAAATGGCGATCAGATTACGTTCTACGCAAAGTCAAGCGGTAATATTGATGGGTATGGCGACCGCCTGCAGTTAAGAATGAACATTTTTAATACAAGCGCCGCTTTTACAGATAGTTCGTCTACTGATGTAGGAAATTTTACAACCCCATTATTGGATATTAATGCTACTTACAGCGTTGATCCGGCTAACGCAAATAGTTTTTCGTCTAACTGGACAAAATATACTGCTACAATCAGCGGTCTCAATCACCCGGATTCCGGGAGGGTTGCGTTACGATACTTTGTACAGCTGAATGGCGGTACCAACGGGGATGCGATGGCATTAGACAGCTTTGCCTATAAAAGTGCAGGGCATTAATTTTATTGCTAAATAATTCTATTATGGCCAGATGTATCATGTTATTTTTTGTGGCAATTGCTTTTTCAGCAAATGGACAACAATTATCTACCGGTACATCTGGCCTTTATGCAGGTGGCAGGGGAATAAATGGCCCACCGGTTTCTTCCAGGGATGTTAGCGCTTTTTCAACCATTGTAAACATTAATGGAACAGATGGTTATTACTTGCAGGGATTGTACCTGGGAACTGCTGTTACTGTTATTGACGGAGAAAAGGTTGCCGGTGTGCCTTATTTGTATAATGAATGGCTGCCCGGTACCGTAATTACTGATGACGGCCGGGTAGTAGATGCTTTTCCGCTTAAGTACAATGTATACGACCAGTCGGTTTCTTTTTTGAATGGTAAAGACTCTTTGGAAATCACCGATCCCGTAAAAGAGTTTTCCTTAAAGCCACCTGTTGCTAACGGGAATTCAGTAGCCATAAGATTTATCAGTGCCAAACTGGTAAATCCTAATGCCAGGAAAACAGAGTACTATGATGTCATGATTGATGATGCCGCCGGTATATTGCTGAAGTCCATTTACAAAAAAGTAAAAACAGCTGAGAACGGTCTGCTTACCGGTAGTACAAAAGGTTATTTAGATTTTGCTACTACCTACTATTTTTATAATAAGAGCACAAAAAAAATCTCAAAAGTAGTGCCGGTGCAGGGGCAAATTGTTCGGCTGCTGGCGCTCACAGAGCAACAACAGCAAAACCTCCGGGTTGCTTCCGTTGAATTTGAAAAAGAAACTTCGTTAAACAATTTTTTTATAAGTTATTTTGCTTCATTAAAAACTAAATGACAGCAAAGTAGGCGTTCTTCCTGTATTGTTTTTACCTTTGTAATCTTAAATTTTTCTCATGCAGGAGCAACCCAATCAGATCAATATAGAAATTTCAGAAGAAATTGCAGAAGGTACTTATGCCAACCTGGCCATCATTACGCATTCTATGGCGGAGTTTGTGATCGACTTTGTAAATATTATGCCGGGAACTCCCAAGAGTAAAGTGAAATCCAGGATCGTATTTACCCCGCAGCACGCCAAGCGTTTTATGAAAGCGCTGATCGATAATGTTGAAAAATTTGAAGCCGCCCAGGGTGAGATCAAAGACCTGGATGAAGTGCAGCTGCCCGTGAATTTTGGCGGCCCCACCGCCCAGGCGTAAACGCAGGTTTCAGGTTACAAGGTTCAAAGTCTCAGGTTCAAGGTTGGCTTGCGTTTTGCATTGCGCGTTCAGCACTCAAAATTCAAAGTTTAAGGTTTAACGTTTATCGTCTGACGTTTCATGTCTATCCTTTGACGTTATCTTTTCGTTTTAGGATGTGCCTTAAGCATTTAGCATTGCGCGTTAAGCGTTCGGCGCTATCTTCTCCGTCTGTTCCGAATAGGAGCACCATCATCATTAACCAGTGGCGGATCCGGAAGTTGTTTGATCCACACGTCGAAGCTTTTGGTGAGCTTTGCGTTGTCTTTGAGCGTAGCAGTAATGGTTACCTTTTTTACCGCCGGGTTATCGGGTAATACCAGGTTGTTCCCTTCAAACCTTCCGTAATCAGTTTTAAACAACAGCTCCTTGTCTGTAAGTGGCTTCCAGCTGCCATCGCTCATTTTTGCATCGATATTAATGTAGTTGTAGGTTCCTTTTTTTAAGCTGTCTGTATAAAGATGCACATAGATCCCCTCTGTTTTCTGAGCATAAAGAGCTGGGGATGAAAATGCAATGGACAATAAAAGGGGAACCAGCTTTTTCATTCTTAATGAGATTTATGATTGGACGAGCCGGAGGAAGAAAAGGTTGGGGAGTGTGGGAATGTGAAAATGCGGAAATGTGAGAATTTGAAAATGGAACTGTTTCCTGCAAGAAGCTAAGAAGGCATCGTCTGGAAAGTATAGGGGAGCGAAATGGAATTGCCATTAATCAACGGTACGGGCATTGTGCATTCAGCATTAAGCGTTTCAATCAAAATCCCTATCTTGTAGCAGATGCGCGTCAATAAAAAGGAAGCAACTATAATCAATAATGCCATTGATCAGTGGGAGCAAACGCAAACACTCGATCCGGCAAAGGCCGGTGAGCTTCGGAAAACGGTGAGCGAATACAAGGACGATCTGGGATCGCTGACCTTTTATGCTTTTGT
This sequence comes from Niabella sp., assembly GCA_017744795.1. Lineage (GTDB taxonomy): Bacteria > Bacteroidota > Bacteroidia > Chitinophagales > Chitinophagaceae > Niabella. Next base: position 8,607 of record JAGIAQ010000064.1, read on the forward strand.
GGCAGCCATATCCTGCACTATCCTTGCCTTTGGAGCTATTGTGCTGGATGAAAGATGGATTGAACGTCTGCGCAATTTTTTTTCTTTTTCAGAACTGTTGATTGGCGTGGTATTTCTTGCGCTGTCGGTTTTTTTTATCTGGATAGCAAAAAAGAGAAAACAAAGATACCCGGATGCCGTCCTCAGCTATGAAAGTTTTACTGTGCTCATTGTATTGAGCCTGGGGGTTGCGGTTACTTACCTGGCGCGGGCTATTGGCGGCGGTTATTCGTTATATGGACTGGTGATCCTTGTATTATCTATTGCCTATGGTGTTGTTTCTCAATACCTTCAGTCAAAGTTGCTGTGGGCCTGCACGTTATTGACCTTTGTGGTCAGTTTCGCCGTACAAAGCTGGAGCTGGTCGGGTCCGCAGCATGATTATTTCCTTGGAATGAATTATCCCCTGCGGTTGACCGTGTTTTGCGGGGCGCTGTTGCTGCTGCTCAATGGGATCAGAAACTCAGGAACGAAAATTCCTGATGCTGAGCTCAGCAGTCAGTTTCTATGGGTGTTGTTCCTGCTTTCCGGTCTGCTGGTGTCGGTTTCAGGGAATTTAAATTATGATGTGTGGAGTAATATCCGCCAGGGAAGGCTTTGGCTATGGGCGCTGGGCTACAGTGTACTGCTTTGCGGATTGGTAGTGTATGCCTATAAACGGAAGAATGAATTTTTCAGGGACCTGGTGTTATTGTTTTTTCTGCTGAACATTTATACCCGCTATTTTGAATATTTCTGGGATCGTACCAATAAAGGGATCTTTTTTGCCGTACTGGCCCTGTCTTTCTGGTTGATTGGCCGCAAAGCCGAACAGATGCGCAGGAAATTTACGGAATAATTTGAAGATGAGGTTTTGGGTGACAGTATTTACTGGTAGCCCCATATTAAGTTTGAAAAAATAATCATGTTTTCAATGTTTATCTGCGAGAAAATCAGCGCTGATCAGCGGGAAAATGACGGCTATACTACAATATGAAAATTTGTCACCGATGGATATCTGGTTTAAAATGAATGAGTTGTACGTCTAACGAACCATTCACTATTCAGCATTGCCTATTTACTTTAAAACAATAATCCCAGTCCCAATACCCCACCTACAGCGGTATGATTACCAAATAGTTGTGCTTTAAAATTGAGAGAAGGTACAAAGGAAAGGAAATCGCTCAGGTAAAATTTATAGCCGGCGCCTATTTTAAAAAGGGCACCACCATTTAAATATTGCTGATCGTCCTTGTTTGCCATCTTCAAAACAGGGGCATAACCTGCATCCAAAATAAACATTGGAGCGCTTATCGCATTTTTGGGGTAATAGCGAAAATCAGCAAACAAAGGAAGCAGCACAATACCGGGTCCGCTTTTCTTGATATAGCCGCTTGTGACGCCAGGGTTCGGATAGAAACTGTAATTGGAGAATTGCAAACCGACACCTAATCCGACTGAAAAAGAAGGGTTTATGAAGTAGCCGTTGATCGTATTGACCTCAAACCCGCTTTTGATGCGTGCCATTCCGTTTTTCATTGCAACAGAATCCAGCGAACTCATTATTTGTATCTCGACAGGGTTGGTAATATTAAAATAGCCTTTTTCCTGTTTGGTTTTGAACTGGGCGAAGCCAAGGGTTGTACACAATAGCGCCGCTGACAGCAAGGACGATCGCAATAAGTTGGAACGCATGGTAATCGTTTAAGATAAAGGAAGTTATACCGCGTAATAAAATTAAGCTAATAGCAGTTGTATTCAAAAATTGTTTTCCCGGCATCTCGCAGGGAAGGCGGTAAGGACGGTAAATGAGAGGTAGTTCAAAAATAAAGTGATTTTCGGACAAACCATTAAGGATTTAAAGAGCTTCTTCACCGGAGATAGCCTGAAGTGATTGAAAATAAAACCTTCCCGTATTTCCGGCTTCCCGGCCGACTTGACAGATTTATCACAGGTTTTTCCACAACCGCTGCAAATTGGGGCGGCAGGATATGGAAATCTGGCAATTAGCGCTTACTTTTGCGCCTTATCTTAAAATTACTATGGCAGGTCAGTTAAAAGAGGTTCGCAATCGCATCAGCTCCGTGCAAAGTATGCAGCAGATCACCAAGGCAATGAAAATGGTAAGTGCTGCAAAATTCCGCAGGGCGCAGGAAGCCATTGTTCAAATGCGACCTTACGCGCAAAAGCTACAGGAAATGCTGAGCAATATCGTCAGTAATAGTGAAGGAGACAGCGCCATCGCTTTGGTTGCCGAGCGACCTGTTGAAAATGTATTGCTGATCGTGATTACCAGCGACCGCGGACTGGCCGGCGCCTTTAATACGAATGTAGTAAAACTGGCTAAAGCGGTGATCCGTGAAAAATACCAGCAGCAGGAAGATAAGGGGAACGTAACGATCTGGAACCTGGGTAAAAAAGGCTACGAAGCCTTAACGAAAGCGGGTTACAAAACAAACGACGCGCATAAAGATATTTTCCTGCATCTTTCTTTTGAAAATGTGCAGAAAATTGCTGTTGAAGCCATGACGGCTTTTGAAGAGAAACAATTTGATGCCGTTGAAATTGTGTACAGCCAGTTTAAAAATGCGGCTACACAATTATTTACAGCCGAACAATTTTTGCCGATACCCAAGGTAGAAAATAAAGCCGGTGCATCATTGAAAGCTGATTTTATTTTTGATCCGAATAAAGAAGAGTTGATTGCCGAATTGATGCCCAAGATCTTAAACACCCAGTTGTTTAAGGCGGTGCTGGATTCTCATGCTTCGGAACATGGAGCCCGGATGACCTCTATGGATAAGGCTTCTGAAAATGCCAACGAGATGTTGCGCAACCTGAAGCTTTCTTATAACCGGGCCCGTCAGGCAGCTATCACCACAGAGTTAACAGAGATTGTTAGTGGTGCAGCTGCGTTGCAAGGGTAAAATATTTGTTCAGCGTTTCAGGTTTAAGGTTCAATGTTATTTTGCTCTTAACTTTAAACCTTGAACATTTAAACTTTGAACCTTCGTGATGGATATCACCGGACTGATCCCACATATTGAAGCACTGATCTTTGCAAGCGATAAGCCGCTGACTCCGCTGGAGCTGACGGATCTGCTGAATAATGCTTTTGGCTTTATGGAAGATAAGATCACGCTGGACCAGGTGGAAGCTGCAATTGAAGGGGTGGTTGAAAAGTACCGGTCGGAATTTTATCCTTTTGAAGTGCGGGAAAGCGGCGGTGGCTTGCAGTTCCTTACCAAAAAAGATTACCATAAAACGGTGGCCCAGATCAATGGCGATAAGTTTATGAAACGGTTGTCGCCGGCTGCATTGGAAACCCTTTCCATTATTGCCTACAAACAACCGGTGACCAAGGGTGAGATTGAATCTATACGGGGTGTCAGTGCCGATTACGCTATTCAGAAATTACTGGAAAAAGAATTGGTGATCATCAGCGGCCGGAATGAAAAATTGCCGGGGCATCCGCTGGTATATGCCACTTCCAAAAATTTTATGGATTACTTTGGCATTAATTCAGCCGAAGAGCTTCCGAAAATAAAAGAAGTATTGGCCGATCAGGAAATTATGCCTACACCGGTAAACGAGGAAGGCGAGGCGCCCCTGCCGGCTGAAATAACTCCGGAAGACGAAAATGGAACTCCATTAGCCGTGGCCGAGAACGGGGAATTGATCGAAACAGAAGATAAATCTCCGGAACATCCTGACGCGCCGGAAACAGGAAATGAAGCAGCATCAATAGCTGATGCCACTACGGCGGAGCCGGAAGCAACAGCTGATGATGCACCGGAAGATAATGAAGAAGATAAGGATGAGCAAAAGCCTGATGAAGTGTAATAAACTGCTTGTTTAAAAGTATTTTTTATATAAAGCGGTATTGAAGATACTGCTTTTTTTATGAACAGAACATGAGCGCACAATTAACAAACGAAGAACTGGTACAGATCGCAAAAGATTTTGGAACGCCTGCATATGTATACAATGCAGACAAGATTGAAGAACAGTATAAAACCCTGACCAACGCTTTTGATCCGAAACGGGTTAAGATCTTTTATGCCGCAAAGGCACTGACCAATTTGAGCGTATTGCGCTTTGTAAAGCAGCTGGGCGCCAATGTGGACTGCAGCTCCATCAATGAAGTGAAACTGGCACTGCAGGCGGGTTTTGAGCCTTCCCGGGTCTTATATACCAGCAACGGTATCCATTTTACAGAAATTGAAGAAGCCTTGCTGCTGGGCGTGTTTGTAAATATCGACAGTTTGTACAACCTGCAAAAACTGGGTGAGAAATACGGAGATCAATACCCGGTGGGAGTGCGGCTGCGGCCCAATATTATGGCGGGCGGCAATTTAAAGATCTCTACCGGTCATGATAAAAGCAAGTTCGGCATTCCCGTGGAGCAAATAGAACAGCTTCTTGAAATTGTAAAGAAATATGGTATCCGCATACAGAATCTGCACATACATACCGGCAGCGATATTAAAGACGCTTCTGTTTTTGTAAAGGGAATTGAAGTGCTGTTTGATCTGATCCCGCATTTTCCGCAATTAAAATCCGTTGATCTGGGCGGTGGTTTTAAAATAGCCTATAAAGAAGGTGACCCGGTCATCAACATACAGGAATTGTCTGAAAAGGTATTGGGCGCTTTTGATGCCCATGGCCCTGCAAAAAAACTGGAAATATGGTTTGAGCCCGGTAAGTTCATGGTCAGTGAATCGGGGTATTTGATCACTTCGGTAAACCTGATCAAAGAAACGGCTGTTACTACTTTTGTCAGCATTAACAGCGGGTTTAATCATCTCATCCGGCCTATGTTCTATGATGCGTATCATCGCATAACGAATAGCACAAATCCGGAAGGAACTGTAAAAGAATATACTGTAGTAGGTAATATTTGTGAAACCGATACGTTCGCCTGGGACCGGCCGCTGCCGGAAGTAAGAGAGGGGGACCTGCTGGTATTTTCCAATGCCGGCGCTTATGGCTATGAAATGGCTTCCACTTTTAATTCCCGATTTCGCCCGGCCGAAGTGATCGTTTATAAAGGAAAAGCGCAGCTCATCCGCAAACCGGATACCTTAGATGATCTGACAAGGAACCAGGTAGTGGTGGATTTGTAAAATAAGAAATAAAAAATAAGGAATAAGAAATGAGAAAGAGGTTCCATTAGATTGGGAATTCTCTGCAAATACTGATTTATATTCGCTAAAAGTTTATAAATCATGAAAACGATTGCCTCGGCCTTTCTCTTGTTGTTTGGTCTTTTTTTAACAACCCTTGTCTACAGCCAGTCAAACGACCCGGTGGAACTGGTGAACCCCTTAATGGGAACCCAGTCGAAACCCAGTTTGTCAACCGGAAATACCTATCCGGCAGTAGGTGTTCCCTGGGGGATGAATTTATGGAGCGCGCAAACCGGCAAAATGGGTGATGGCTGGATGTACACTTATGATGCGGATAAGATCCGTGGTATCAAGCAAACCCATCAGCCTTCACCCTGGATGAATGATTACGGCCAGGTGTCCATCATGCCCGTGACCGGCAAAATGGTTTTTGACCAGGATGCCCGTGCCAGCTGGTTTTCACATAAGGCTGAGATTGCAAAGCCGTATTACTATAGTGTTTATCTTGCGGATCATGATGTTACTGCTGAGCTGACGCCAACAGAACGCGCGGCCCAGTTCCGGTTTACGTTTCCCAAAACAGACAGCGCCTTTGTGGTGGTGGACGCTTTTGATAAAGGATCGTATATAAAGATCATTCCCGGCGAAAGAAAAATTATCGGGTATTCTACGAAACACGCCATCGACCCCTTGCCCGGGTTTAAAAATTACTTTGTTATTTATTTTGATAAGCCTTTCGCCAATGCGCATACCTGGGAGGGGGCGAAGCTAAACGGATCTGAATTGGAGGTTACTTCTGATCACAGTGGCGCTATAGTTGGCTTTAAAACGGTTAAGGGTGAGAAAGTGCACATGCGTATGGCTACTTCTTTTATCAGTTTCGATCAGGCGGAGTTAAATCTTAAAAGAGAGCTGGCTGGAGACCGGTTTGATCAGACGATGGCAAAGGCAAAAAAATTATGGAATGAACGTTTGGGTAAGGTAGCAGTTGAAGGCGGCACTATCGATCAAACGCGCACGTTCTATTCGGCACTGTATCGTATGCTGTTTTTCCCGAACAAATTGTACGAACTGGATGTTGCAGGTAAGCCGGTGCATTACAGTCCGTACACCGGCAAAACCATGCCCGGTTATCTGTTTGCGGGAACCGGATTCTGGGATACTTTCCGTGCGCTATATCCATTTTTGAACCTGGTATATCCTTCCATCAATAAAGAAATGCAGGAAGGGCTGATCAATGATTATAAAGAAGGGGGATGGTTACCGGAATGGAGCAGTCCGGGTTATGCTGCTGTGATGGTGGGGAATAATTCTGCTTCTATCGTTGCAGACGCTTATATAAAAGGGGGGCGCGGCTATGACATCAACACGCTTTATGAAGCCCTGCTGCATGGTGCGAATAATGAAGGCCCCAGGGCCACCGGCCGCCGCGGCGTGGAATTTTATAATAGTTTGGGTTATGTTCCTTATGATGTGGGGATTAATGAAAATGCTGCCCGCACCCTGGAATATGCTTATGACGATTTTACGATCTACGAATTGGGAAAAGCATTAGGACGTCCCAAAACGGAGTTGGAGCAATATTTTAAACATGCACATAATTATAAAAACCTGTTTGACCCCACACATAATTTAATGCGCGGGAAAAATAAGGATGGCAATTTTCAAAGTCCGTTTAACCCTTTTAAATGGGGCGATGCATTTACAGAAGGAAACAGCTGGCACTACTCCTGGTCTGTTTTTCATGATGTGCAGGGGCTGATTGATCTGATGGGCGGCAAAAAAACATTTGTGCAGCAACTGGACAGTGTATTCACAATGCCTCCGGTCTTTGATGATAGTTATTACCACGGGGTGATCCATGAGATCCGGGAGATGCAGATCGCTAACATGGGGCAATACGCCCACGGCAACCAGCCGATCCAGCATATGATCTATCTGTACAATTATGCCGGGGCACCCTGGAAAGCGCAATACTGGGTGCGTGAAACAATGAACCGGATGTACCGGGCTACGCCCGATGGCTATTGCGGCGATGAGGACAACGGGCAAACCAGTGCCTGGTATGTTTTCTCCGCTTTGGGTTTTTACTCCGTAACGCCGGCGGTGGATCAGTATGTAGTGGGCGCGCCGTTATTTAAAAAGGCAACGATCTATTTAGAGAATGGCAAAAAAGTGGTGATCAATGCCCCGGCGAATAGTGATGCCAACCGGTTTATACAGTCGGCAACAGTCAACGGTCAGCCCTACACAAAAAACTGGCTGAGCCATAGTGCACTGCAAAGAGGATCAGTGATCAATTATGTAATGGGTGCACAACCCAACAAGACCCGCGGTACTGGCGATGGGGATGTTCCTTATTCTATGAGCCGGGAGGAGAAATAAATTTCACGCAAAGACGCAAGGGGGTAAGGACGCGGAGTGGGCTTATTTCCTTGCAGCGATGCAGAGGAGCAGCGGCGCAGGAAATTGCTTTCAAAAGTACCAAAGGTTCGCGTAAGGGCGTAAAGGAGCACTGGCGCAATGAATCGGTATAGACACCTCCGCGGCTTCGCGCCTTAGCAGTTAAATAAAAAGCGACTTTCAAAATATTCTGTTGAAACGTTTCAATTATAATCATTAACTTAACGAGCTAAAAACCTCAAAATGGCTTCAGAAAAAAATCTATCCCGGCGTTTGTTCCTTCAAAAAAGTTCTTTAGCATCTGCCGGTCTGTTGATAGGCGGGTCGTTGCTGGCGCGCGAAACCTTTTCTTTTGATAAACCCAATTCCAAAATTGCCGGCGTACAAATAGGTGTGATCACGTATTCCTACCGCAGTATGCCGCAATCGCTGGAACAGGTATTGCAGTATATTGTCAACAGCGGTATCAGCGCCACAGAGCTGATGGGTGAACCGGTAGAAGCGTTCGCAGGTATTCCTTCGGATAAATCGAAAATTGCAGAATGGCGAGCTACAGTGCCCATGACGAAATTTGAAGAAGCAAAAAAAATGTTTGATAAGGCGGGTGTGCGCATTTATGCTTTTAAACCCAATGCGCTTAACTCCAATAATACCGATGCGGAAATTGAATACGCGCTACGCGCGGCCAAAGCGCTTGGGGCTAAATCAGTAACCGTTGAATTGCCTAAAGACCCCGCGCACTCGCAGCGGCTGGGTCAGTTAGCGGCAAAGCACAAAATATATATAGGATATCACGCACACTTGCAGGCCACCGACACTGCCTGGGATACGGCTTTGAGCCAGTCGCCGTATAATTCTATGAACCTTGATTGTGGTCATTATATTGCTGCGGGCGGTAACAATACCAACGAAACCCTGTTGGCACTGATACAGGCCAAGCATAACCGGATCACTTCGATGCACATAAAAGACCGGAAAACAAAAGCGCGTGGAGGCGCCAATATGCCCTGGGGGCAGGGTGATACGCCTATAAAAGCGATCCTGGATCTTTTAAAAGAAAAAAAATATAATATCCCCGCCACTATCGAACTGGAATATAACATACCTGCAGGTTCCGATGCCGTACAGGAAGTAAAAAAATGCTTTTTGTTTGCAAAGGATGCGTTGCTGGCGAAATAGGAGGGGGGGTGCCGGAAACAGGATCGAAAAGTGCAGGCTATAAAATATCAATAGGTCATGAAAAATAAAATAGTGCGCCTGCTGATTTTATTGCTCATTGTTGCGGGTAACCTCTCCTGCGATCAGGTGTCAAAATCGGTGGTGAGGGAAAAGATCGCCTACATGCAGCAGGTGCCGGTACTGGGGCATTTTATAACCCTTACCCGGGTGGAAAACACCGGGGCCTTCTTAAGCCTGGGGCAAACCTGGCCCTATCTGCTGAAATTGATCCTGCTTATTATACTGCCGGTTGCAACCATTATTGCCGTTGCGATACATATTTTGCGTAAGCATACGCTTCCGCTGTTAACGATTATTGCTTTGGGCTTTATTATTGGCGGCGGTATCGGCAATTTATATGACCGCGTACTGTATGGAAGGGTAACTGATTTTGTGCATATGGACTTTCGCCTGTTTCAGACGGGCATTTTTAATATGGCAGATGTGTCTGTAATGACGGGGACGCTGCTCATGCTTGTGGAACTCGTTTTGCGCATGAGACGTGGCCCCTCAAAACCAGTGACCGGATCTGTAGAATAGATTGTGCTGTTTTTTTCAGACACTTGTTCAACCGTTTGCACTTAACTGTTTTTTAATAGGCGATATCGCTGTAATGCCTGTCCGTACTGTGATACAGCGTATCGGCTCCCCCGGCTCCGCCTTTTACGAAATTTTATCAAGCTGTTCTCCAAGCGGTAAAATCTTCTAAATTAGCACCTTCACACTACCATTACCTGAGGTTATTATGAAAAAGATACTATCATTGATTGCATTAGCTTGTACAACAGGAATGCTGTTGGCCCAATCCCTTCCATCAGAATTACAAACCCCTGAAGTGGTTGGATGGAACCGTATGCCCATGCGGGCCAATGCTTTTGCTTTTGAGTCCAGACAACTGGCAACTACAAGGGAAAAAGAAAAGTCTGCTTATTTTATTTCGCTGAACGGCAACTGGCGTTTCAACTGGGTGCAAAATCCCAATGACCGGCCACGTGATTTTTACAAAACGGATTTTAACGATAGCAAGTGGGTGAATTTTCCTGTGCCTGCCAATTGGGAAGTAAATGGGTATGGATTGCCCATTTATGTAAACCAACCGTACGAGTTTGCAGGACGCGCAAAAACCGGCAGCAAAATGAATCCTCCTTTTGATATTCCTGAGGATAATAACCCGGTGGGCTCTTACCGGAAAAAAGTGCAGCTTCCTGCCAACTGGGATGGTCGTCAGATCTTCATCCATTTTGGAGCAGTAAAATCAGCGTTCTTTATCTGGGTAAACGGACAGAAAGTGGGCTATAGCGAAGACAGTAAAATGGCAGCAGAATTCGATATTACAAAGTATGTGAAACCCGGTGAAAACCTGATCGCCCTGCAGGTGTATCGCTGGAGCGATGGCAGTTATCTGGAATGCCAGGATATGTGGCGTATGTCGGGTATTGAGCGCGAAGTGTATCTGTATGCCACTCCGCTGCTGGATCTGCGTGATTTTAAGATCACTTCTACATTAAATAATAATTATAAAGATGGGGTTTTTGAATTTGAGGGAACGGTAACGAGCTATAAAACAGACCAGCACACCCTGCATTCCAAACCCGATACCGCAACGGCGGAACTGGAGCTGGTGGATAACGAAGGAAAGCAGGTGTTTACCGAAACGCTGCCTGTTTTTTCAGTATTAGGCCGGTACAAGACCTCTGTTTCATTAAAGAAAATGATTCCGGGCATAAAAGCCTGGTCGGCTGAAACGCCCAGCCTGTATACCTTGTACGTTACACTTAGAAACAATAAGGGAGAAATATTGGAAGTCGTTCCCTCTCGTGTCGGTTTCCGTTCCATTGAAATAAAAGGCCGCGATTTTTTGGTGAACGGGAAGCGGGTTTTCTTTAAGGGTGTCAATCGTCATGAGCACAATCCACACACCGGCCATACCCTTACCAAAGCGGATATGCTGAAGGATATGGAAATGATGAAGAAGCTAAACGTGAACGCGGTACGTCATTCACATTATCCGCCGGATCCCTACTGGCTCGAGCTTTGCGATGAATATGGACTATATGTGATTGATGAGGCCAATATTGAATCGCATGGAAGATATTACGACCTGGAGTACACTTTTGCCAACGACCCCCAGTGGCGCATTCCGCACCTGGAGCGGATACAACGCATGTATGAACGCGATAAAAACCACCCGTCTATTATTACCTGGTCCTTAGGCAATGAAGCGGGCAATGGTATTAATATGTATGAGGGATACGACTGGCTGAAAAAGAATGATATCCGGCCAGTGCAGTACGAACGCGCAGAACGCGATTATAACACCGATGTTATTTGTCCGCAATACCCTTCACCCGACTGGGTGGCTGGCTGGGGAAAATCGAAAGAACGCCGGCCGCTGATCATGAGCGAATATGCGCATATCATGGGCAATAGCCTTGGCAATTTTAAAGAATACTGGGATGCTATAGAACATACGGAAGGAGCGCAGGGCGGTTATATATGGGAATGGATCGATCAGGGAATTGATACCGTTAAAAACGGGAAACGTATATTGGCCTATGGAGGTGATTTTCCGTTGAGTGGTCCGGTGGACGAAAATTTCAGCGATAATGATTTTTGTGTGAAAGGTGTGGTGACAGCCTTTCGCCAGTTAACGCCCATGGCCGTTGAAGTAAAGAAAGTGTACCAGCATATAAAAACAAATTATAAAGGCAATAATGTTGTTGAGGTAACCAACGGTTATTTCTTCAAAGATCTTGCTGATGTAAAACTGGACTGGGCACTTACGGAGGACGGAGCGGTTGTTGCAAAAGGCACACAGGGCAATCTGAATATTGCCCCGCAGGCCGCTGCAGTATTGGAGCTTCCTGTAAAATACAAACCCAAAGCCGGGAAAGAATATTTCCTGACAGTTTATTACCGGCTGAAAAATAAAGAGCCTTTCCTTGAAAAAGATTATGCAGTAGCTGAAGAACAGTTTGCCTGGGCCGGTGCACCCGCTGTTTATACGCATCCGGAAACAAAAGCAGCGATCACCGAAACGAAAACCGGTAACGCGCTTGCTTTAAAAGGTAATGGCTTTGCGGTTACCTTTGATTTGAGCAAAGGCCTGCTTACCCGCTACGAGTTAAAAGGTACAAGCGTTATTGTAAAAGGCCCGCAGCCCGGGTTCTACCGGGCGCCAACCGATAATGACATCGGTGCCCGGCTGAACCAATCTTTAAGGGACTGGAGGAATGTTTATGAAACTGTTACAGCTGTGCAGGCAAAAACAACACAGGTGAGCGCTCATGAATACAAGGTTTTATTTACAACAGAATTATTGAACGGCAGCGCCAAAACAGAACAGGAATTTACAGTATACGGCGACGGCGCCATCCGGGTGAAAAATAATTATACCATCGCCGCCGGGAAGTACCGGTCGTTGATGCGCGTGGGCAATGATATTGAGTTGGGCAAGGAGTTCTCAACAATCCAATGGTATGGCCGCGGTCCCTGGGAGAACTATTGGGACAGGCATACAGCAAGCAATGTTGGCCTGTACAATCAGACCATCGATGAACAATATTTTCCTTACGCCCGCCCGCAGGAAAGCGGCAATAAGACGGATGTTCGTTGGATTAGTCTGACCAATAACAAAGGCATCGGGCTGCGTTTTGAAATGGCCGACAGCCTGCTGTCTGCGGCGGCCCTGCCGTACAGTGTGGAGCAACTGGACCCGGCGCCGGTTAAAAAACAGTTTCATTCCGGTGAACTGGAAAAAGCGGATAAGATCTTTATGCACGTAGATCTGAAACAACTGGGCCTACAGGGCATCGATAGCTGGGGTTCCATGCCGTTAAAGAAATACTGGATCACCCCGGGAGCCTATCAATACAGTTATTGGATACGCCCGGTGGCGCGTTAGCGCGGTGCGCAAACGGTTGAACGGCAAAAAGGCTTGCGGATCAATAAGATTCACGCTATCTTTGAAAGGCTTGCCGTCGGACACCTGAAACGATAAAACGATTCTTTAATATTCCGACTCTGAGAAAGGGGCGGAGCTTCAAACAAAAGAAAAATATGAACAGAAAAGACTTTGTAAAAACTGCCGGATTGGGGGTGGCATCGGTTGCTATACTCCCTTCTGAAAGGGTATTTAAAACGTCTGCGTCAAAAGTAAAAGTCGCTATTGTTGGTGTGGGCGCGCGGGGTATCAGTCACCTGAGCCTGCTATTGAGGAGAGATGATGTAGAAGTGGTGGGCGTTTGCGACGTAGACCCCCTGCGAATAACTGCAGCAAAAGCGGCAATAGCTAAAGCAAAAAAAACACAGCCGGAATATTACGCTGCTGGTCCGGACGACTGGAAAAAGATGTATGCCAAAAAAGGGATTGAAGCGGTCGTTATTGCTACGCCCTGGGAGCTGCACAAACCCATGATCATTGGTGCGCTGGAAGCAGGCATTAAATATGTAGGATCGGAAGTGATCCTTGGTATTTCCCTGCAGGATCACTGGGATGTGGTAAAGGCTGCCGAGCAATATAACGGACATGTGATGATGCTGGAAAATGTTTGTTACCGCCGGGACGTAATGGCGGTATTGAATATGGTGCGCCAGAATATTCTGGGGGAAGTGATTCATCTGCAAGGGGGCTATCAGCACGATCTGCGCTCCGTGAAGCTTAACGATGGTAAACCCGATCGCGGCGTTGGCGCAGAGTTTGGTCATGTGGACGGATATTCAGAAGCCAGGTGGCGTACGGACCATTCTGAATGGCGTAACGGCGATCTGTACCCCACCCATGGCATCGGACCATTGGCGCATTATATCAATATTAACAGGGGCAATCGTTTTGTTTCGTTAAACTCTTTTTCAACAAAAACAAGAGGGTTACATAATTACATCGTAGAGGTAGGCGGCCCCACCCATAAGAATGCAAAAGTGAACTTTAAGCTGGGCGATATCGTGACCACGCAGATCAGCTGCGTAAATGGCGAAACTATCATTCTGCAGCACGATACAAACCTGCCCCGCCCCTATTCGCTGGGCTTCCGGGTGCAGGGAACCAAAGGCCTTTGGATGGATGTGAACAATGGTATGTATGTGGAAGGCGCGTCCAAAAAACCAGACATCTGGGATGATGCAAAAGAATGGCTGGATAAATATGATCATCCGCTATGGAAAAAATATAGTAAAGACGCCGAGGGTGCGGGTCATGGCGGCATGGATTTTTTCGTGATCAATGCCTTTATTGAATCCGCAAAAAGGAAAGTAGCCACGCCGATAGACGTGTATGATTCCGCCACCTGGAGTGCGATCACGCCTTTAAGCGAACAGTCTATTGCCCTCGGGCATCAGACCGTTGAGTTCCCGGATTTTACCGGTGGCGACTGGATGTATCGCAAATCGACCTTTGCGTTGAATGATGATTATTAGGAACGTAAAGACCTGTGAGGTTTTATAAACCTCACAGGTCTTTTAAGCCTATCCCTGCACTGCAGCACAAGAGTGCGACGCAAGACTGATGCCATCTGTAAAATAGCTGGGAGCCTAATAACCCAACGCACTTTTATATTTCTCATTCCTTATTTTACATTCACTGCTGTCCGGTAAAAACAGGAAACAGGGGTTTTCGTTATTGAAACGTAGCCTG
>JAGIAQ010000065.1:0-21003 GCA_017744795.1 Niabella sp.
AGGAAATTGGTTAAACTAATTTTAAACCACATAGGTACAGTAGAAATCATAGCCCTTAAGGTTGCATAAACTTCGCGGGGGCGGGTTGATGTGTTTTATGTTCCCTGCTATCTATTATGACCTATGTGTCTATGTGGTTTAAAATTAGTTTAACCAATTTCCTTTTGTAATCAAAACAAGGGCCTGATTACAAAAAAGACAATCGGCAAAAATAAATGAATCTTATTGGCTTTTCCTAGTATTTAGGCAAGATTTTAAGAAAATTTAGTGTTCGGGTAACACAAAAAAAAGTTGTACCTTTATGCGTTTTTTTCCACCACCAGGTGGCCGCCTTTATAAAGCGGCAAAACATCTGCGCTATCCGCCTTCAAACAAAAATCAATATCGTCGATATACCCAAACCGGTTTACAAGGCGATGATAATGGGTGAGGTTTTTTGCAAAATCCAATAAGTTGTCTTTGTTCTGCTCATACATATACTGCGCCATAAACGAGGCGTCGCAATGTATGGAGAAATGCTCCTTTACGCGACTGATCACGGCGCCGGCAAAAAGCGTGTCTTCCAGGTTAAATTTGTCTTTCCATCCGGCACAGGCCAGGATGACATTTTTCTTTTGTTGCAACAGATAATTGCAAACGGAAGACAGGTTGGGGAATGATCCCGTTACAATATCATCCGCCCCCAGTTCCAGCGCCATATGCAGCAGCCGGGTGCCGTTGGTTGTGGTTAGCACCAGCGTCTGATCTTCAATAAATGCCCGTTTGTATTCCATTGGCGAGTTGCCGTGGCGGAGCCCTTCAGCCAGTTTACCATCGCGTTCGCCGGCAGCGATGCCATTAATTTCCTGGCTGATCTTTATTGCCTGGGGAATAGAATCAACAGGGATCACAGACCGGGCGCCATTATATAAAGCCGCCGCTATTGTAGATGTGGCACGAAACACATCAATAATAACCACCACTGTGTCCTTCAGATCATATAAATGAATCAGTGCCGGCGATAAGGAAGTATAAAGAGTGGGTTGATCGTTCATTAAAAATAGCTCTTTAAGATCAGTATTGGGTCTTTAAAACAGTGCTTAGGCAAAGGGTAATTTTACCACTTTTGCTTTCAGCAATTTATCGCGCACCTTTATAAAGAGCGCGGTATCAAAAATAGCAAACTCTTTTTTTACATACCCCATACCGATCGCCTTGCCTAACGACGGAGCCTGTGTACCGGAAGTTACCATGCCGATCACATTTCCATCCGCATCACAGATCTCATAGTCATGGCGGGGGATGCCTCTATCTATCAGCTCAAAGCCGATCAGCTTGCGTTCCACGCCGGCTTCTTTTTGTTGTTTCAACCGTTCGCTGGCAGTAAAATCTTTGGTAAATTTTGTGATCCATCCCAGGCCCGCCTCCAGGGGTGTGGTAGTATCATTCAAATCGTTTCCATAAAGACAGTATCCCATTTCCAAACGTAAGGTGTCCCGCGCCGCAAGGCCAATGGGTTTTAATCCTTTCGGGCCGGCTTCTGCAAACAGGGCATCCCATATTTTATCAGCAGCGCCATCACTGTTTTCGAAATAGATCTCTATGCCACCTGCACCGGTATAGCCTGTGGCGCTTATTAAAACATTTTTTACACCGGCAAAGCTGCCTTTTTCGAAGGTGTAGTATTTTAAATTAAGGATATCCACATCCGTTAAAGGCTGCAGCAGGGCTGTGGCATTGGGCCCCTGTATCGCCAGCAGACAGGTTTTGTCGGAAATATTGTGCACTTCCACATTGTTACTGTTATGACTGGTGAGCCAGTTCCAGTCCTTTTCAATATTTGCTGCGTTTACAACGATCATGTACACCGCATTTTCTTCAATACAATAAACGATCAGGTCGTCGATAATTCCGCCCTGTTCATTTGTAAAACAACTGTATTGCGCCTGGTTCTTTTTCAGTTTAGCGGCATCATTGCTGGTGATGCGCTGGATCAACTCCAGGGCCTGCGGTCCTTTTACAATAAACTCACCCATATGGCTTACATCAAACACCCCGGCATTTTTTCGTACCGTTTGATGTTCTTCATTAATGCCCGAGTAACTGATCGGCATATTGTACCCTGCAAATTCGGCCATTTTAGCCCCCAGGCTGATGTGTTTTTGCGTAAACGGAGTTTCCTTCATATAAAACAAATATTGGCACAAATGTAAGGGGATTCAGGGAAGAGGGATAGGATTTTTGTTTTCTTACAGAAGGCAGAGATTTTTTCCGGGGCGATAGTTTTTTTAAGGTTGGGCATTAAAAACAAACCCGGTGTTCCTTTGGTTTCCTGGTAGGACACAGAAGACAGGGGCGATGCGCAGCAGAATTGTACTATTGCTGTCACACAAGTCTCCCGGTCGCCAGAAAACCGATAAAGAAGTAGGGGTATAAAATGGCTGGTAAAAAGAAAATGTTATGCAGCCCCTACTCACCGGCTTCCCGGCCGAATATTACTTTTGAGACGTCTCATGATTTTGTATCTTTTCCAAATGAAAAGTACTTGCTGTTTTATACTAATGATTTGTTATTCCATGACTACTATTGCCCAAACAAAAAAGGATGCCTTTCTTGATCAGCTATTGCGGAAGAATGCTTCGCCGTTGTTGACGACCGTTTTAAACAAACCAGACACTTTTCAATACCAGCTTATTTATACGGAAATAAAAAGAAATAAAAACCAGGAGCCGCAGTTTATTGATCATTTTCTGAATGTGGACCGGAACCGCTATTTTAATCCCGCCTCCACGGTAAAAATGCCGGTGGCTTTTGCAGCGCTGGAAAAGATCAATCAGCTTAATGGAAAAATCTCGGCGCAGGATGTAATGCTTACAGACAGTTCCTACAGCGGGCAAACGCCGGTTATGAATGATTCCACTGCGAAGAACAACCTTCCCTCTATTGCCCACTATATAAAAAAAATATTCCTGGTCAGTGATAATGAGGCTTACAACCGGTTATATGAATTTGACGGACAACAATACTTAAACGAATTACTGTGGAAAAAGGGATACAACGATATCCGCATCACCCGGCGGTTTGTACCCATGACGGATGAGGAAAACCGGCATACGAACCAAATCCGTTTTTTCGATAAAGGCAAACTGGTCTATACGCAGCCGCCGGCTTACAGCACGGCCGCCTTCCGGTTTCCCAAAAACAGGATCCTTGTAGGCAAGGGCCACTGGGATAAAAACGACAGTCTTATCAATACGCCGATGGATTTTACCCAGCACAATAATCTTCCCCTGGAAGACGGTTATCATTTGTTGCGTTCCGTATTATTCCCCTTATCCGTTCCGGCCGGCCAGCGGTTCCAGCTTAAAACGGAAGACTATGAGCTACTGTACACTTATATGTCTGAACTGCCGGTTGAAAGTCATTTCCCTAAATATGATACCACTGAATTTTTTGACAGCTACACCAAGTTTTTCTTTTTTCGGGCAGGCAAAGAAAAAATACCGCCTTATATAAGAGTGTTCAATAAAGCGGGTTGGAGCTACGGCTTTTTAACGGACTATTGTTACGTGGTGGATTTTAAAAACAACGTCGAATTTATGCTCAGCGGTACTATTTACGTAAACAGCGATGGCATACTGAACGACAACAAATATGAGTATGAGGAGATCGGTTATCCTTTTTTTAAGGAAGTGGGCGCTATTATTTATAATTATGAGCTGAATAAAAAACGCGCTGTAGTTCCCGATCTGAGCAAATGGCGCAAGACATACAATTGATGATTTTCAGTTTCCCGCAGATTCGCGCGGATCTTTTTTCGCGGATCGACGCAGATTTTGCCACTGAAACGCAGAAACACTACTGTTTTATTATTTGCCAAGTGGCCTTTTACATCGGAAGACTTGAGACGATAAACGTAAACGCCTCCCGTTTTATCTTTGACCTTTCACGACTAACATAACACTACTATTCAATCATTTAACCAACTAATTTGCATAACATATATAAACTATTTACTATTTGACAGACGACAGACCTTTCATCTGTTTATTTTGACGTAATTTTGCACCATGAAATTTGAGAAGATTCATAATAAAGGACAGGCCCGGCTTTTTAAGAATGACTATCTGGAGATGCTGACCAAAACCCATCCGCTGGTTATCTGGAGTATGTATATACCTGTGATTGCCTATATGTTATATTATAGCAATGACACCAATAACTATAGCTGGAGCAGCGTTTTTTTATTATTTTTTATCGGCATTTTTTCCTGGAGTTTTTTTGAATACTTGGCACACCGCTTTATTTTTCACTGGGTAAGTGATAATCCGGCTGCGCAAAAGATCTCTTATGTGATGCACGGGAACCACCACCATTACCCCAGGGACCGCCAGCGGTTGTTTATGCCGCCGGTACCCAGCCTGATCATTGCATCTGCTTTATTAGGTGTTTTTTATCTTTTTATGGGCTCCCGGGCTTTAATGTTTTTCCCCGGGTTTATGCTGGGCTATTTGATGTATGGAACCATGCACTATGCCATTCATGCCTGGAACCCGCCCTTTAAATGGATGAAAGGCCTGTGGCGCAACCACCACCTGCATCATTATAAGGATGAACATAAGGGCTTTGGTGTTAGCAGCACCATCTGGGATCATGTGTTTGGCACCATGTTCGATCTTAAAAAAGAGAAAGAGGATAAAGAAAAAGTGCAGGCGCTGATGTTTGATAAGAAATAATCGCCGGGAAACCGGAAAAGCGGGAAGGTTGTTGTTTTAAGACAATGAATGCTGCACAACAAATAGCACCGCAAAGACGCAAAGCCACGAGGATCTTAATTTATTGGCGCCTTAGCGTCCTGGCGGTCAAATAAATGAAGCACAAAACACTTCCTATTTTATTTTTGCTGCGCCCTTATCTATTTTATCCAATACCCAGGCGCCCACTTTCAAACCCTGTTCCCGCCCGTTATTGATGGCGTCCATAAAATGAATGCCGCCATAAAATCTTGAATTGCCGGCTTCAATTGCTGCGTTTTGAAAAGAGGAAAAGCTCCTGGGCGCCAATCCGTAGGACACTTCAACACTATCTGTAAACGAAAAATTATCGCCAAAATAATGCGTTAAAATCGTTGCGGCGGCAGCCGATGCTACGGAGTGGCCGCTGGTATATTCCGGGAAGGGCGGCGTTTGCAATAACGGCACCCAGGTGGGGTCAATATACTTACGGATGGCCGTCTCCGGCCGGATGCGGTTGCTTCGGAACTTCTCATCCCAGCAACTGATAAAGGCATCCGCCAGGCCCACAGACATTGCCGTATAGATCAGCATCGATTGCTCAAACGTTTTGTTTGTGTTGGCGCAGGCAATACCCGTAATACCCAGCCAGTGCGCCCCCGGGGAGATCTTTTTTACGCCCGCCATTAAGTGCCCGTTATCCTGCACCGCAAAGGGATTGCAATCCCAAAAAGCGGCAATGGTTCTTTTTGCGGAATCCAATACCAGTTTGTAATTGAGCTGCATTATTTTGTAAAATTCCGATGCTGTGCTTTTTGAAAAAGGAACCGGTGGCAGTGGTTTAAACTGCGCGGCAGCGTCTAACGTAAATGGCCGCACTTTGTTAAAATGCGGTTCTACGGCCTGCATAAATGCCGGGGGGGTGGGGTACCAGGTTCCTTCCGTTCCCAGGGGGGTATATTTTGGCAGGGCGCTTAGTTTATTGTAACCGTCAGCTTTGGCATAGGCGAGCACTTTATCGCTGATAGCCGCTGCATATTGCCGGGATTTTTCGATCACCTGCTCATCCAGCCCTGCGTTTTTGCAGGAATCCAGCAATTGCTGTTCGTAGTTTTTTATGAGATATCCGGAGGGCTGCATCCGGCCGGCCGTTTCCAGCATCGCCAGCAGGGCGCTTAATTTTATATTGCATCCTTTGCTGTTTTGGTCCTTGGGAATTGCCTGATACCCGTTTAGCACCTTGTGCATCGACAGCAAGGAATCATTATTGGTAGCCAGCACTTCATACCCGGCCAGGCAGGTATAGGAATAAAAGCGGGCGGCCAGCGGCGGGCTTGTAATATCATGCACCATCACCTCCGTTATCCGGGTTATAACACGACTAATGTCCTTATTATCAAAATCCTTTGATTGTTTTTGGGGAACGTTGCAGCTATAAAATAAAAGAAGCCCCCATAAAATTTTCCTTTTCATTATTTTGTGTTTGCCCTGTAGGCCTCTACGGCTCCCTGGTTGATCCCAAAAAATAAAATATTATTTATACTTATCACGCTCCGCACATCCCCCTTTAAACGGAAGCCCGACTGCAGCTGCGGCACATAGCTAAAATTGCCTTTCCCATCATTTTTGAGCAATACGCCGTAGTTGGCATCGCTTTTTCCAAACCGCAGTCTTGCATGATTGTTGTTGCCGCAGAGCAGCAGCTCTTCATTGCCGTCTTTATCGAAATCCAGCTGGGTGATCGTAAATACCGGTGCAAACTGGGCCTGGATGGGTAATGCGTTTTTGTGAAACTTATTATCGGCCCCCATTATAAACAGGCTTGTTTCCAGGCAATTGGCTTTCAATTTTTTTGCATCTTTCAATTCGTCCGGAGTAAAAATATCCTTGATCGTGGCGCCGGCATAGCTTTTATAATCGGGGAAACGGGTGCGCATGCTGCTCATCTGGTCAAATAATTCATCACGGGTAACATAGGGATAACTCTGGCCCTGGATATAAAAGCAGAGCATCGGATCAACAGATCCATTATTGTCGAAATCTTTATAATACAATTCGGCCGGCTCCTTATCGCTCACTTTGCATTGCGTATTGGTGCCCTGGTTGCCCACAATAATATCGGGTTTCCCGTCTTTATTTACATCCGTTACCAATATTTTGTTCCACCATCCGCTCAAAGGCTGATCAAAGTATTGAGCCGTTTTGTCTTCCAGTTTTCCGCCATGGTTGATCAGCACGGTAACGGGCATCCATTCACCCACCACGATCAGATCATTTTTTTGATCGCCGTTCAGATCTACCCAGGCGGCGTCCGTCACCATTCCCGCTTTTTGAAGGGCGGGCGCCAGGGAGGCGATCCGATCCGTAAAATGCCCTTTACCATCATTGATCAGCAGGTAACTTACCGGGGTTTCCGGGTAGCGCCCCGGAATCACCCGGCCGCCCACAAAGAGATCCAAAAAGCCATCCCCGTTAAGGTCGGCGGCGCGTACGCAGCTTTTGCTTCCCCGCATCGCCGGCAATGCATCCTTTTCTTTTTTGAAATGCCCTTTGCCATCATTTAGATAAATACGGTCCTGCAATAATGCGTCATCCGCCACATAATTATGATACCCGCCACTAGCTACATACAGGTCTGAAAAGCCATCGCCATTCAGATCGGCAAATACCGCGTCGCCATCTTCATATAAAGAATCTGCTTTAATATCAGGATCTTGTTGCGGTATAAAGCCGCCGTTTTTTTGCTGCAGGTACAGCACGCCGGGGCGCCCGCTACCACCCCCGATATAAATATCTTCCAGGCCATCTTTATTGACGTCCGCTTTTGCCATACAAGGCCCGGAGAAGGAAAGGGGGTTGACCAGCAGGGGCTGCCGTTTAAAATCGTTGATGGTATTTTTTGCATTGCTGTAGGCAATGGGCGATTTCACTTCCGCAAAAGCCGGTTGTGCTGGTGTAGCCGGATGATAAATCAAATTAGCGTCCTTTTCATCCAGGGTAAGTAATTGATTGGCTTTTACATTCGGAATAATCTGCATTCCGCCGCGCTGCCAGATCACTTTTACGGAATCGATCGCCGCGTCGGCCCCCAGCCCGAAATGTACAACGGCCGATACTGTGGACTGATACCCCCTTGCGGGCATTTGCTCCACATACTGTTGCTTATCTTTTTGATAGAGGTACAGTTTTGCACCAATGCCGGCGGTATTGCCTTTATCGCCTTTTAATTTTATGGCCAGATAGTTATTTTGTTTCTGTTTGGAGGCCTCATTCCTGTAAATAAATGCCGGCTGGTTAATATTATTTACAATTACATCCAGGTCGCCATCGTTATCCAGATCCGCATATACCGCCCCGTTGCTGTTGGAAGGCTGTGCGATGCCCCATTGTTTACTAACATCTGTGAACGTAAGATTGCCATTATTTTTAAAGAAATAACTGCTCACATTGGATGCCGGCATCTTTTTCACCAACTCTAATACCTCCTCGCGTTTTAACCGGCCTTTGCTCTGTATATAATCATTCATGTATTTGATGAAATCCATGTTGGTATAATCGCGTAAATAGCCGTTGGTTACAAAAAGATCCTTCCAGCCGTCGTTGTCGTAATCGGCAAAAAGCGGCGCCCAGCTCCAGTCTGTATTGGATATATTGGCCAATTGCCCGATCTCACTGAACGTGCCGTTGCCATTATTCAACTGAAGCATGTTGCGCATGTATTGGTAATAAAAGCCGGTGCGCACATTCAGATCAAATTTTTCGTAGTTATCAGGGGCGAATAATAATTTTTGCCGGTGATTGTCTTCCGGAAGCATGTCCAGGGTAAAAATATCCGGTAGTCCGTCGTTATTCACATCCGATATATTATCGCCCATCGAAAACTGGGAAATATGGCCCAGCGCCGCTGCCAGCTGGTTGGTAAAGGTTCCGTTCTTATTATTCAGGTATAGATAATCCGGAACGCCGTAATCGTTGGATATATAAATATCGGGCCAGCCGTCCTGGTTAATATCGGCGATGGCCGCACTCAGGCCATAGCTCAATGCGGAATGACTGATACCGGATTGTGACGTAATATCAACAAAATGATTGTTATCGTTCCGGAACAATTTGGGACCAGAATTGGGATCGGGTTTGGCGAGCAGTGCTGCGGTGCTTGCTTCGTCCAAAACCGGCAAATTATCCGGGTTATGATTCAGCAGCAGCATATCCAGATCTCCATCACGATCGAAATCGAAAAAATAGGCCTGCGTGCTGTAGGAAGAATCCGCCAGGCCATATTTTGCGGCCTGTTCGCTGAAATGTGGCTTGCCCTGCGGGTCGTTTCCTTCATTAATAAATAACTGGTTGATGCGATGCTCGCCGCGCACTTTGCCAGAGTAACATAAATAGATGTCCGGCTTACCATCTCCATTTACATCGGCAATGGTGACCCCTGTTTTCCAGGGACCGGGGCGCCCTGCCACACCGGCGCTGCTGGTAATATCGTCAAACTGCATCTTTCCTTTGTTCAGATATAATTTGCAATCGACCATATTGCCGGAAAAATAAAGATCTTCCAGGCCGTCGCCATTCAGATCGCCCACGGCCACCCCGCCGCCGTTATAGAAATACTCATACATTAACACATTGATATTCGGCGCTTCGGTTAAAGTATTGCTGAACGAGACATGCGTACTGTCGCCCGGCAGCAATGTAAATAAATGCGGGGCGTTGTCATTAGGAGCTGTTGTTTTTTGATGACAGGCCGCAAGCAATACAAGGCCCATTATGCCAAAATATGATCTGAGCAATTTCAAAGTAAATCAATTTGAAGGTCCGGAAAAACAGATATGCTAATACACCGGGGTGCATTAGCATATCAAAAATTATTCGGGAATGAAGTTACTTATTTATTATTATTGTTGTTGTCCCCATATCCCGGATTCTGGATAAGTTTTTGGTTCTTGTTTACTTCATCCAGCGCCAGGGGCCTGAAATACATTTTATCCAGCCAGGTACGCTTTTCCAATCCATCATCATTATAGGGAACGTAGCTGTACGAATAAACGTTCTCGTCGTGCTTATACGGTGAAAGTGCCGTTTGTCCCGGCCTTAGTTTTCCCGTTACATTAATAAATAGCAGCTTTCTTCCCAAGGTTGTGGGAGCGATCATCCAGCGCCGGGCATCATGGTAACGATGCTCTTCAAATACCAGCTCTATTCTTCGTTCATTCCGGTATTCCTGCCGCAGTGCGTCGCCCGTTACTGTAATTGCAGGCATCCCGGCCCGGAAGCGGATCTTATTCAGCCAGTTCTGCGCTTCGGGGTATTGGCCCAGTTCAATACAGGCTTCCGCGTAATTAAGCACCAATTCAGTATAGCGAATGAAGGGAAAGGGAATAAATTGCCTTGTATTATTGTCCACTATATTAGGATCGGGGTCAATAAACTTGCGCATGTTGTAGCCCGACCAGGAGGCATTCCAGTTCTCAATGGAACTTTGGCGCGTATCCAGTCCGCCGGCCAGCACGCCCGGGGATGTTTCATAGTACCCGGTCTGGATCTGGTTGGCCGGGTCTGCCGTTACGCCGATTTTATCCCGCGGCTTCCATGGGGCACCATCGTATAAAATAGAGGCATAAAAACGAGGATCCCGGTTCGTATAGGGATGTGCGGCCTCCACCGGGTTGTTCCAGTCAAATTTAGTGCCGTCCATCATTTCATAATCATCCACCAGCTGTTGTATAGGAATATTTCCGGACCAGTTATGGTAGCCGTTCGGGCCATTGTCCAAACCCACAGAGGTTCCATCAGTGCCGGGCCCCCCGGAATAAGCCGCCGGGGCAAACTGGCGTACAAAAATAAGCTCGTTGCCCGCCGTGGCATCCACTCCCGGTGCTTTGCTGCCGCCGCCCATCGCTACTGAAATGTAGTTTTGGGTTGCCGCAGCCGGGGTTGCCGGCGCACCTAAATTGAGCATATATCCTGAATTTCCGGCAGCATTAGCAGCATTTATAGCGGTCAGGGCCGCATCCTTGGCCGCCTGCCAGCGGGCCATTCGATCACCGCTCACATAGCCTAACAATTCGGGGTTTGAATAGGCCGATATTACCGATGATTTTGCTTTTGCTGTTGGAATATCATGCAAATCACTGGCCGCATATAAAAGTACGCGCGATTTCAGTGCCAGGGCTGCCACAGGAGTAGCCCGGCCGCTTACCAGTTTTTTACCGGTTAATAACCCAACGGCGGTATCACAGTCGGCTGCTATAAATTTTACGCAATCGGCATAGGAGCTCCGCGCAATACTATAATCCTGGTTCAATCCATAGCTGCTGGTAATAACAGGAACCCCTCCGTAATAACGCAATAATTGCTGGTAATAATAAGCCCTTAAAAAGTGCGCTTCTCCTTTGAGACGGTTATTTAAAACCGTGTCTGCAAATGTTGCAGTTTTCAGGTTCTCCAGGGATACATTACAGGCTCTTATATATTGGTACATATTTCCCCAGGCATAAGTATTGTTTACCCAACCCAGATTACTGGGGCTCAGAGTGCCTTCATTTACGATATTTATGTTTCGTCCGGGGTGCACAAAAACCGTTTCATCCGTTAAAGAAGCTAATTGCTGCTCATCCCAGCCACCGTTGCCCAAGCCATTATACGCATTAGTAACAAAAGCTTCTGCCAATGCGCCATCCGTCCATGCCAGGGCTGATGAAATAGAGGTTTCGGGTGTGGTGTTCAAAAAATTCTTACTGCACGAATTTAATAACAGCGCATACCCCATCATCCCTATGGCCATATATTTAAATGCTGTCTTTTTCATTTATTGCTATTTAAAAAGTGACTTTAATACCTGCGTTAATAACTCTTGCCTGTGGATAATACTGGCCATTTCCTGTGCCTGCCTCCGGATCAAATATGTGGAGCTTATCCCAGGTAAATAAATTAAGGGCGCTTACATAAACCCGTAAATTACTCATGCCGGCATGCTTGCTGAGGCTGGCAGGCATATTATATCCCAGTTCCAGGTTCTTCAGGCGCACATAATTCATGCTCCTTAAATAATAGGTATTACTTCCATAACCCGCCCTCAACTCATCGATAAAGCCTGTGCCGGCTCCCGAGGTATACGGTGTGTTATCTCTGTTGGCAATACGCGGGTCCACACTGCTGGGGTTATCGATGGTCCACTGATGGTCATAGGTATACTTTAAATAGTTACCAATATCGCCCGATTCTGTCAAGCTCATATATTGTTTGGCTCCTGTAGCTCCCTGTAAAAGAATGGTAAGGTCAAATGCCTTATACTGGAGACTAATATTGATACCGCCGGTAAAAGTAGGCTCATTGGTATAATCCTGCCTTACCCGGTCATTAGCGTCAATCTTTCCATCATGATTTACATCCTTGAATTTCATATCGCCCGGCCGGATGGTAGGGTATACGGAAGAATAATCCACTTTGTTCTGATTAATATCATTCTGGTCTTTAAACACGCCATCGTATTCGTAAACTAAATAGGCGCCTCCTGCATTGGAGCTAAAGGGATGCCCGGTAGCCCATTGCCATTGCGGTGCGCCCTTATTTTCATCAAAGGTCAATATTTTATTTTTAGCATAGCCGCCGTTCACACTTACGGAATACCGGAAATCATTCAGGTTCCCATGGTACCCGAGGGTAAATTCATATCCCTTATTTTCAACTATACCGAAATTAACCGGGGGCAGCAGCGGCACAATACCCGAACTTAAAGGAGTGGATCCCTGTTTTTGCCAAAGGATGTTAGTCCGTTTATTATAAAAATAATCGAACTCAAAATTGATCCTGCCGTTCAGCAACTGGCCTTCCAGACCCACGTTAGAGTTGTTGGCCACTTCCCAGGTGAAATTAGGGTTGGGCACCACCGTTTCATACAGGGTTTTAAAAGCTGAATTATTGATGGAATAGCCTCCAAAAGAATAGTTAGATAAGTATTGATATTCTTTAAACTGACCCTTGTAATATACCTGGTCATTTCCCAGCTGCCCCCAGGAGGCTCTCAATTTCAGGTAATTCACAAACGGAACACTGTTTTTGAAGAAGTTCTCGTCTGAAATGACCCAGCCGCCCATCACACCCGGGAAGAAGCCGCTGCGGTGTGCCGGTGGAAACAGGTAAGAATAGTCATTCCGCCATAAGAACTCAAATAAATATTTCTCCTTATAATTATAGGCAGCCCGGCCGAAATAACTTAAGCGCGCCCGGTTATAGCCGGCCCCGCCTACGGTTTGCCCGGGAGGGGACCCGGCAAAAAACTGGTCAAGCCCAGAGGAGATGAAGTTCGTGCTATATCCGTTAAAATCACTTTCCTTATTGGTTTCCTTTGTTACCGCTGCCAACAGGGCAATGGTATGGGGGCCAATAACCTTGTCATAGTTCAGGAACGCTGAGGTCAGAATATTCATGGTCTGCGCGTTCATCTGGGACAGCTGCGGGTTGGTAAAGGTAGAGCGCATCTGCTTGGTCAGCAACGGCGTCTTCCCGTCTGCCTGGTAGGTCTTATGGTCCCAGGTATACAGGTACCAGGGAGTCCTCCAGTTTTTGACATTTTGATTTTCATAATCAATAGTGGCGATTCCCGTTAACTTTAACCCTTCCACACCCGGTATTTTCAACACCACTCTTCCATTGGTCTGGAAATAATCCCTGATATCTTTGTTATAACCGGTTTGGTTGGTGGTTATTACAACAGGGTTCTGGCCGTTCTCAATATCCGGACCGGGCAATCCATTGGGCCACACTTCCGGCTCGGTTGGGCGGCCCCGCATCAGCATCCTGAAAATAGAACCGGCTGATTCGGTTGGGAAATTCCGGTCCTCTCTTCTCGCATTCAGATCAATACCGGCGCTCAGATACTTGTTGATGTTACCGTCCAGGTTGATCCGCATATAATACTGCTTATAATTGGTAGCGGAATTTTTATAATAAGCATCCTGGTAGTTATAGCCGCCGGAAGCTAAAAATTTAAAGTTGTCGGAACCACCTCTTAGCTGTATATAGTGCTGGTATTGTGGCTGCCAGGTTTTAAGCGCTCCTTTAAACCAATCCGTATTGGGGTGGCCCCAGGGGTCGCTTCCATCCTTATATTTTTGTATATCTGAGGGCTGAAACGGCGCATTTACCGTATTGCCACCCAGTGTTGTATATTTCCCGGTTGTTTTAAAAGCGTTCCAGGCAGCCGACCATTCTGCCGACGGAATATTATCATAAATAGTAGTTTCATTATTCATATTAGCATACTCAACTGAGTTCGCCATTTTAGGGATCACGGTAGGCTGTGCCAGGCCGTAGTTAAAATTGTAAGATAACACCGGCTTGCCCGACTTTCCGCGTTTGGTGGTGATCAGGATCACCCCATTGGCCGCCCGCACCCCATAGATAGCAGAAGAGGCATCTTTTAAAACAGACATCGTTTCAATATCTGCCGGGTTTATTTTATCGAGGCCGCCGCCAATATCGGGCACGCCGTCTACCACGATCAGGGCACTTGTGTTGCCCAGCGTATTGGTACCGCGTATCCGTATGGCAGCCCCATCGTAACCTGGCTCACCACTGGTTTGCATCGTGCTGATACCCGGCAAGCGCCCTGCCAGTGAGTTGGACAAACTGGCTGCCGGTGACTTTTCCAGCTCGGCGCCTTTTACCTGTGCTACGGCACCTGTAACCGTTACCTTCTTTTGTGTGCCATAACCCACTACCACCACTTCATTCAGTTTGTTCTCTAAACCGGTAAGCGTTATATCCAGTTTGGTGTCTTTTCCGATGGTCACTTCCTTACTATTAAAGCCAATGCGCGAAAACACCAGCACATCGCCCGGGCGGGCGTCAATACTAAAAATACCGCCGGCACTGGTAGTGGTACCGGCCCGGGTGCCTTTAATGGTAACGGAAACGCCCTCCAGCGGATCGCCTTTATCGTCGCGCACCACACCGCTTACCGGAGGCAGTAGTTTTTCTTCTTTGATAACAACGGCCTGTTTCCCCGGTTTTGCAATTACTAAGATCGCATTGCCGCGGACATTGTATTCCAAACTCGTTTGTGCAAACAGGTCCTTCAGCACATCCGCCAGGATCCGTTTACCCCCCGGTAAAAGAAGCGATGTGTACCCGCTTAGCTGGTTGTCCACATACGCAAAACGGAAGTCCGTTTGCCGCTCAATCTGGCTAAAAGCCGTCTTAAGCGATACCTGCTCCTGTTTTACGCTTACCACAGTGGAATGCACATCCTGGGCTTTGGAGCTTCTTGCATAAAGCACATTCAATGAAAACAGCACTAACACGGCTGCTACAAAACTTAATTTCATCAGATAACCAATTTCCCTGTAAATGTTGAGATTTTTGGGGCGCGGGCCGGAAATACCCCTGTAAAAGGCACATTTTTTCATACCTTTAGTTTGATTTAAATGTTAACTAATATTGGTTTAAATCAGGGCTGCACTAACTCGTACTTAGTACAGCCCGTTTTTTTTACGGAACTTGCATAAACATATTTTCAAACCACATAGATTCACATAGAATTCATCGCCTCCAAGGCTGCATAGGTTCTCCCGCCGTGGCGGGGAACATAGCTCATGTATAATATATGTTTCCTGCTGTTTGTACTACCCTATGTTGTACGTGGTTAAAAGTTCAAACAACTCCATGATCAATTACTGGTTTATACTATTTTACTATTTCACATGTATATATATTAATTACAACCTGCTCCATCCACCCACACGGTACTTTCGCCATCCTTATACCATTTTGAATGGGTCAAAAGGCACAAAATATCCATACACTCGCTCAGGGATTTATCGGTAAAATCGGCGGTAAACCGGCAGGCAGCTAAACCTGCACTTTTCAATTTCACATTCACGCCATATTGGTTACTTATAGCCGCCGCAACAGCCTCCCAGGTATTATTGTTGAATGCAAAAGTCTGCTTTGTCCACACCGACACATCGTTAGCCGGAACCAGGGCAGCCATTGCCTGGTCTTTGGCGGGAAGCAGGTTATTGATGGTTAATTGGTTGCCCGGCAGCAAAACTCCCATGGATTTATGCGATGCCACTTCATCTACCCGCACTTTCCCCCGGGCAACGGCAACCTGCAAGCCGTTCGCAATCATTTTTACATTAAAAGCGGTGCCCAGCACCCTGACATTGTATTTGCCTGTGCTTACGATAAAAGGGCGCTTTTCGTCGTGCGCCACGTCAAAATAGGCTTCCCCGGTAAGCACAACCTTTCGTTGGGCGCCCTTTTCAAAGGAAGCATCGTACTGCAATTTACTATCCTTTCGCAACGTAACCACAGAGCCATCGGGAAGCGTTACCACATGCACAGCGGCTTTTACCTCTTTGGCGGCAGCCATTGCGACCCCTTTGGCATGAACCTGTTGCTTTGGGAACATTTTAATATAGGAGAAATAGCCTGCAGCAATCATGATCCCGATGAGAGCCGCGGCTGCAGGCCATAGATATCTGCTGCGCCGCCACTTATGTACCGTGTGCTTTTTTTCTTCTAAAATTCGTTCGTGAAGCCGTCGGTACACCCGATCCCACTGCTCTTTACTTCCGGGAGTAGTCTTTTTTTCATTGTCCCATGCCTCCTGCAACCCGATGGATAGCCGCTCTTCATCCGTTAACTGGGATAAAAGCGCCCAAAACTCTTCCATTTCCTGCGGAGTGCAGGAACCGGCAATGTATTTTTTAAAAAGAATATCTAATCGATCGGGATTAGTGGACATAGCAATCTCATGATTTATAATACCCCAACACCTATAATGACGACAAAAGTTCCGGGGTAGGACTATTAAGAAAGAATTTTATAAAAAAGCCCGCCCAGTACAAAAATGATCCAGCAGGTTTCCATGCTGTTGCCGTCAAAAACGCGTTCCAGGTGCTTAAGGCTTTGCGTAATCGTATTCTTTACCGTATTGCGGGAAATGTGTAGTTTTTGGGCTATTTCAACATGCGAGAGCCCTTCCAGGCGGCTTAGGGTGAGGATCTCTTTCCGCTGCGGCGACAGTTCTTTCAGTAGTTGCTCCACCAGTTCTTTTTGTTCCAGCTGGTTTGTGATGCTAACCTGTTCCTGTTCGCTTTGCGTTGCAGCTGCAATATGATCTGCTATTAATTGTTGTAAGCGTTGATCCCGGGCAGCCATTTTTAAAAAATCCAACGCCTTGCGTTTTGAAACAACAAAAAGAAAAGCAGCCGGCTCTTTCACCTCGGCCAGTATTTCTTTTTTTTGCCAGACCTTGAGAAACACGTCTAAAGTAAGTTCCTCCGCTACCTCCTGTAATTTTACAAAGGACAGTAAGTAGCCATACACTTTGGTCTTATATAAATCAAAAAAGCGGCTAAAAGCAGTTTCATCTCCCGTGGAAATAGCAAGCAATAAACCGGTATCGTTAATCATTTCATAAATATACAAACTTTCTTACGCTAACAAAACCGGATCCATTATATTTTATTGTGGGTCGCCAAAACAAACGTGCGTTTTTAAAAAGAACCCTGCGATACTGAGCTGCTACGGCGTAGTTAAATATAGTGCGTACAGGTTTGAGCCTTTAACTAACGAACCCTGTAATTAAATAAAAAGATCGATCCATCTGCTCTTTCCAATATTAAGGAATTATTAATTCCCGTAATTTTATGGGAACGCTCCCTTCAAGCCGATAATTTTGCCACCAATTAAATTTCAACAATGGGATTAAATTCATTTATTAAACTGTTCACACCCAAAAACACTGTTTTTTTTGAGCTGTTTGAAAAAATTTCGAACAACGTGGCCCTGATGGGAACCCTTATTAAAAAATTTGCATCAGAACCGGATCCGGACAAGAGAAATGCTTATGTGCAGCAGATCATTGACCTGGAGCACGATAATGATGAACTGACGCACAATGTATTTACCGAACTGGGGCGCAACTTCATCACCCCGTTCGACCGGGAAGATATCCACTTCCTGGCCACATCGCTTGATGATATTGCCGATTATATTTATTCCGCCGTCAAGAAGATCAAACTCTACCGTGTTAATCCTAATGAAACCGGCATTTTAAAAATGGTGGAGCTTATTGAACAGGCTACAGAACAGGTGCGGATCGTAGTGAAGGAATTGCGCGATATGAAGAAGATACGGGACATTACGGAAGGCCTGATCAAAATAAACAGTATCGAAAACCAGGCAGATGATGTATTTGATCTGAGCATTGAGAAATTATTCGACACCGAATCTGACGCAAAAGAAGTCATTAAAAAAAGAGACATTTTCCAGGTAATGGAAACCGTGACCGACAAGTGCGAAGATGCCGGTAATGTAATTGAATCCATTATTATCAAATACGCTTAAGCAGTTCATAGTCCATAGTGGATGGTCCATAGCCAGCAGTAAGCAGGCAAACGGCCGCCGGAAACTATGAGCTATGAACCATTAACTATTAACCATAAATTATGTTCTCCTTACTTATAGTTATTGTTGCACTGGCGCTGGTCTTTGATTATATCAACGGTTTTCATGATGCCGCCAACTCCATTGCAACGATTGTTTCTACCAAAGTACTAACGCCTTTTCAGGCGGTGCTATGGGCTGCATTCTGGAACTTTGTGGCTTTTTTTGTTTTTAAAGACCATAAAGTTGCCGACACCATCGCCAAAACCGTAAAACCGGAATTTCTTGACTTTGACCTTTTGGTAATACTGGCAGCGGTGATCGCCGCTATCCTGTGGAATTTATTTACCTGGTGGTTCGGTATTCCTTCCAGCTCTTCCCATACATTGATCGGGGGCCTGATAGGAGCCGCTATTGCCAAGGCGCACACTTTTGATGTTATTGTGATGGCCAATTTTATTAAAACGGTGGTCTTCATCTTCCTGTCTCCGCTGATCGGTATGCTGCTGGCCTTCCTGATCACCCTTGGCATTTACTGGATCTGCAGAAAACAAAATCCGTATAGTACCGATAAATGGTTTAAACGGCTGCAGTTAGTGTCTTCCGCAGCATTTAGTTTGGGCCATGGCGGTAATGATGCGCAAAAGGTAATGGGACTGATCTCCGTGGTGATCCTTTACCATGGCGTGCAAACCGGCACCATGAGCGCCAGCGTAGACCCCAAAAGTATTTTGCTATCACATGCCTGGATCCCCATTGCCTGCTATAGCGCCATCGCCTTAGGCACTATGAGCGGGGGCTGGAAAATTGTAAAAACCATGGGAACAAAGATCACCAAAGTAACCCCGCTGGAAGGTGTGGCCGCCGAAACAGCCGCTGCGTCCACATTGATCCTTACCGAGGGCATGGGTATTCCTGTGAGTACTACCCATACCGTAACCGGGGCAATTATAGGCGTGGGCGCCACCAAGCGCTTATCTGCCGTACGCTGGGGTGTTACGATCAATCTCATGATCGCCTGGATCCTCACCATTCCGGTTAGTGCCGTGGTTGCAGGGATCGTTTATTACGTGATCAAATTATTTATGTAACAGTCTCGGGTACATAAACGACATTTTAAAAAAGTGGCTGTCTCAAAAGGACAGCCATTTTTGTTTATGCACCTACTCTAAATAAAAAAGTGCCCGAAGCCGGGAAGTCGGAAATACGGGCAGCTATTGTTTTTCAAAATAATTTTGCAGCCGGTTTGTTATTCCCGCCTCACCGGTTTCCCCGCCAGTTATCACTTTTGAAACAATCCTTTTTTGTAGCGTTTTTTTCCTGAACTTCGTTATTCAATCCATTTAATATGAGTAAGATTTTAGTAACCGGTGGTAGTGGATTTATTGGATCGCATACCATTGTAGATTTAATTGAGAACGGATATGAGGTTATATCTGTTGATAATAACAGCCGCTCCCAGCCTTTTATTTTAGAACGGGTGGAAAAGATCACGGGCAAAAAGATAAAAAATTACAAAGTAGATCTTTGCGATTTTGACGACACCCATGCCATCTTTATGGAGAACCCGGATATCACCGGCATCATTCATTTTGCTGCTTATAAAGCCGTGGGGGAATCGGTGGAAATGCCCCTGGTGTATTATGAAAATAACCTGAACTCGTTATTAAATGTTTTAAAATGCGCACGCGATTTCAGTACCCCTTATTTTGTATTCTCTTCTTCCTGTACGGTGTATGGCAACCCGGACAAGATACCGGTAGTGGAAACAACGCCTACCAAACCCGCAGAATCGCCCTACGGCGCTACCAAGCAAATGGGGGAACAGATCCTGACCGATTTTGCAAAAGTGTTTGATACCAACGTGATCGCGCTGCGGTATTTTAACCCTGTGGGCGCGCATCCCTCCATTGAAATTGGTGAAGTGCCCATTGGCCGTCCCCAGAACCTGATACCGGCGATTACCCAAACCGCCATTGGTAAACTGCCCAAAATGACCGTTTTTGGGGATGATTATGATACACGCGACGGCTCCTGCCTGCGGGATTTTATTCACGTAAGCGATATTGCCCATGCGCATACGCTGGCGATCAAATACCTGGAGGAAGTAAAAAATAAATCCAATTACGAGATCTTCAACCTGGGTACAGGCAATGGCGTTACCGTTTTAGAGGCAATACGATCCTTTGAAAAGGTAAGCGGGGTAAAACTGAATTACGAAATTGGCGCACGCCGGCCGGGCGATGTTATTGCTATTTATGCTAATAACGACCACGCGGTGAACACGCTGGGCTGGGAAATTAAATATGGACTGGATGCCATGATGGATACGGCCTGGAAGTGGGAACAGAAACTGGCAGCGGAAAAACCGGCTTAGCTATTGCCGCCACTAGCACACGAATGATTTTTTATATAGCTGGGCGAGGCGTATAGCCTCGCTTTTTTATTTTGTTGCCTTTGGCGACCTTAAATAAAATCATTCCCGCTTCAGGAAGTGCAACTTTGGCACCGCTCCGATCCCAGGTTCTTCTGGTACTTCAATAACGCCATTTGCTTTATAAACGATTCCTCCTTCAACCGGGTCTTCGCTGAACATTAAAGCCGTGTCAAAATCGAAGTAGACAATATTCGGACTGCACAAAGCCAGGTGAGCAAAGGCGGTCATTGCCAGCCGCGATTCCAGGAAGGCCCCGAGCTGGATCTCCATACCGGCTTCCTCCGCCAGTTTGATCATTTGCAACGCATTGTAAATTCCCCCGCTTTTGCCCAATTTGATATTGATACGATCACAGGCTTTCAGCGCTATCAATCGTTTTACATCATGCTGATCGCAACAACTCTCATCCGCCATTAAGGGCACCGGGCTTTCCGCTTTAATTTCAGGCAGCTC
>JAGIAQ010000065.1:21013-23531 GCA_017744795.1 Niabella sp.
GCTCCATAAAATCCCAGCGGGCAACGGGTTCTTCGCAATGCTGTATGCTGAAGGGTTGCAGGGCCTTTAATGTTTCGATAGCCTCGGCCACGCCCCAACCCTGGTTGGCATCTACCCGCAACGGAATATCATACCCAACGGCTTCCCTTATGACCCGTATACGTTGCACATCTTCCACACCACCCCGGCCAATTTTTACCTTAATAACCGGGTAGCCCTGCTCTTTTATTTTTACCGCATCTGCCGCCATTTTGGAGGGCGTTCCTACGCTTACAGTATAATCGGTTACTATTTGTTTGTTCTTTTTGCCTCCTAAAAAAACGTACAATGGCAGGCCTGCATGCTTTGCAGCAATATCATATAAGGCCATATCAAAAGCGCTTTTAATGCTTTTGTTACCATAAATGACCCCATCCATTTCTGCAATACGTGCGGGTATATCCAACGGATCTTTCCCCAGTAATACTTTTTCAAAATACCGCCCCACTATCAATCCTGTATCCGCCGACTCGCCATTGATGGCCATAAACGGGCTACACTCGCCCCAGCCGGTAATACCGGCATTGGTTTCTATTTTAACCAGCACACTTTCCGCATTGTAAAGCGGCCCCAGGGAAATAATGAACGGCTCCTTTAGCGGAATAAATAACTTGTAACAGGTAATACT
Source organism: Niabella sp. (assembly GCA_017744795.1). Classification (GTDB taxonomy): domain Bacteria; phylum Bacteroidota; class Bacteroidia; order Chitinophagales; family Chitinophagaceae; genus Niabella. The sequence continues at coordinate 21,681 of JAGIAQ010000065.1, forward strand.
TGTGATGGTCAATTGCTGCATCAGCTAAAAATACAACAGTTCGCGGAAAGCCTCAAAACGCGTTGTTATATTCTTTTGCGGAAAGCACTTCGCCATTTGCATCTGTAACCACAACATGCAGGTGCTTTTCATCGCGCAGCGAGAGGGTGTATAGAACGGCACCCTTCCTGGACAATTCTGTAACCCCATATATTTCGCAGCTTTTGTATTGTTTCTTTATTTGCTGTGTAATAAAAGCAGGAAGATCCTGCTCCTTGTAATATCTTATGGTTTGGATAAGGTTGCCGGCATTGTCGAACCGTGCCTTCATTAGTATATTATCTTCCAGAAAGCAAACATCACTAAAATCCTTGCTTGCCGACCATACTACATTATGTGCGTCTTTGAACAGCATATTAAAAGATTTTAATGACAAGTCGTTAATAAAAGGGGTGGCCGCCAGGGCGCAATACCCAAGGCTGCTGAGCAACAGCAGCACTACAATCCGTTTCATACTGTTTGTTTTAATTGCTTATCTCAATCCTCCAAGCGTTTTCGGCTTTATAAAGATATCGCACGGACGAAGTGAAGTCAATCCCCCAATAAGCGTGATTTTGCACCATCAGATATACCGGTCCTTCCGGGCCACTTTAATGGCTTCATCGCGGGAGTTCACATCCAGTTTGTGATAAATATTTTTGATATGCGATTTTACCGTTTCCGGATCAATAAATAATTCGGTCGCAATTTTTGAACGGCTTTTTCCATCTGCAATGCACTCGAGAATCTCCGTTTCTCTTTTTGTTAAAGGGCTATTTACGTTTTTTTGAAAATGCCGCATTACCAGCATGGCGATGTTGGCGCTCATCACTCCGCCGCCCCTTACCACCTCTTTAATATGTTCTTTTATTTTACTAAAAGACGTGTTTTTAGTAAGGTACCCCGAAGCTCCATTTTTTAAAGCCGTAAAAACCAGTTCAGCGGTTTCATATACCGTGAGCATAATAATTTGCACCTGCGGCAGTATTTTTTTGATCTCGGGTATTGCATCCACTCCTTTGATCCCCGGCAACTGAATGTCCAGCAAAATCACATCCGGCCGGTTTGTCTCCAGACCGCTTAGTGCTTCTTCAACTGAACCATAGTCTCCGGATGTGAAAAATAAATCGTCCGCTTGCAGCAATCTTACATATCCCCGCCGGATGATAGCATCGTCTTCAATGACCGCTACATTGATGACCTGGGGAACTGCTGTATTATATGTGTTATCGTCGTTCATTGTAATCGTTATTATTAATTGGACAGGATACTAAAAATTAAAGAACAGGAGGCGCCCTGGTATTTTCCGGAATTGATGATAATATGCCCCCCGATCTTATCAGCCCGGCGTTTGATGTTGCTGAGTCCGTTTCCGGCGAGCTGCTCTTTGTCGAACCCCACACCGTCGTCTGTAAAATAAATGCCCACGGTTCCCCGGGTTTCCCTGCGGCAGGCTATGGTTACTTTTGTTGCCTGTGCGTGCCGCATACTGTTGCTCAGCAGCTCCTTAAAGATCATGATAATATTACGGTTGTGGCCGGGTGGTATTTTTGCTCCCGGCTCCATACCGGAGAGCCCGGTAAATTCAAACTGAACGTTGGTGTCGCTAAACAATTCTACTCCCGTTTGCCGGATCGTCATCAATACTTCATTCAGATTATCACTTTCCCTGGAGAGGGACCATATGATTTCCTTAGTACCGGCATAAAGCCCCAGCGCATTTGATTTTATCTGGCTGATGATCTTATTTTTTTCTTCATCTTCCGGGTCTGTTTTGTGTTGCAGCACATCTGCCAGCAATGATATCCGGGTTAATTTATTACCCAATTCATC
>JAGIAQ010000065.1:23624-27236 GCA_017744795.1 Niabella sp.
CTTTTACCTTAAATGTATATTGTCCCGGGGGAAGGTTCTTATAATTCAATGTCGTTTCAGAGCGAAGCGGAGAGAAGCCGGCATCGTAACCCTCCAGCTGATAAGAATATAAAAGCGATGCCGGATCACGCAGGCAAATACCCTTAAAGTTGAAGGAGATGCTGTTGTTGGCAAACGCAATCTGCGGATCAACCGGCAGATGCTCCCAGGCCGAAAAGCTACCCTGGGTAGCGGTTTTAAACCCCGGATAATCCACAGACTCTAAAACCACAACCGGCGGTCTTAAACTATGCTCTTTTTCAGGAAAGGAATGATAGATAAACACCCCTTTTGTGGTGCCCACCCACACATTATGTTCGCTATCCTCCAGCATCGCATTCAGATTTGTTTCGGAAGGTTCATAACCGTCGCCAATATTGAATTGCTTTACATAAAAGCTTTTTTGCTGATCATCCAATCGCACCAATTGCATCCCGGAACTGGTTCCTACCCATAAATTACCGGCAGTATCCTTCATTAGCGCGAAGACATTATTATCCTTCAACCCGTCGTCCCTGTTGCAGGATAGCACCCTGTTTGCAACCGGGTCCCAAAAGAAAAGCCCCTCTCCGAAGCTACCGATAACAATATAATTGTTGAGGCGCGCAAAACAGGAAATATTTATATCATCAGCTATGCCCTGAATGTACAATTTTTTAAAGTTATTTTTCCGAAGGGAATAAGCATAGATCCCGTTATCCCCGGCCATGAGTATTTCTTCCGCATTCAGCTCAATGGAATTAACCAACCCCGTAACACCTTGCATTTTCGTTACGGTGGCGCCATCAATCCAGTAGCCGCCCATTGTTGTGTGCACCAGTATCCGGTGGCCGTAGGATTTGATCGTATAAATTCCGGGGCGGTATTTTTTTTCGAGCGACAGCTCAGATACCTGTTCCCCGTTTATCTTAAGCAGGCGATTATCCATTGTTCCGATATAGACCGTTCCCCTGCCATCCGAACCCATACAATTAATTCCATAGGTACTATGGCTCCTGTAGTGAATGCTGCGAAAGGTTTTTTTTTGATAATCGAATAGCTGCAACCCACCTTCCCTTGTACCCAACAGGATGTTTCCGTCCGCTGTTTTTGAAAACCCCATTACAATATTGCCTGCCAGCCCGGTATTTTTATCATACCGAACAAACGGCCCGCCGCAATATTTAAACAGTCCGTCTCCATCAGCTCCGATCCAGAAATTATTATCGGCATCCTTATAGATCGTATGAATCAGGTTATCGGATAGCCCGTTGCGTGCATTGATCTCTTTTTTAAATGAAAGATCGTTTCCATCCAGTACGATGATCCCTTTGGATGATGCCACCCAGAGATTTGTTCCATCATCAACGCAGGCGTTTAAGAAAAAGCCTGTATTCTTTTTTCGTTGCACCACTTGCCCGTCCCTGATCTTTAAGAGGTCCCGCTGGTTGGTAATGGCGTAATAGCTATCCTTCCCTTCCACCATTTGCCGGATAAATTCATGCTTCTGCAAACCCGATATATCCGGCTTCTTTGTCCACCGCTCATTCAACAGGGTGTAAAAACCGGCTCCGTTGATGTACACCCACAGCTGGTTCTTACTGTTGCTATATATGCAGGTAGGCGTTTTATTCTTTTCAGGCGTGTTCATCCGCATCACCTTTCCCCCCTTTACAATAAAGATGCCCTGCCAGGAACTATACGCATAGATGTTTCCCGAGGCATCTTCCGCGATAGCGTCAAAACTTACAAACTGGTTTTCTTCCGGCGTTTGCAGATTCTCAAACCGGTATCCATCATATTTAGAAAGTCCTTTTGTTGTCCCGATCCATATATCCCCCTTGTGGGAACAGTACAAAGCGGTAATGCTGTTCGAATTAATGCCATCTTTTTTGGAAAACGTTGTAAAATGCACGCCATCAAAGCGGTTGAGGCCGGCCGCAGTTCCAATCCACAAATAGTTCCGGATGTCCTGCGTAATACTGGTTACCTGCGATTGGCTTAAGCCGGAGTTTACATTGAAATTTTCAACCGGCAGCAGTTGTGCGGCTGTTTGCACCACCAGGCCAATCAGGAGAATCGTGCCAATGCCCGCAGATCGTTTTATCATTTCAATACATTCCCTATAAAATTAAAATACAAAAGCATTGTTCTGTAATTTTTTCTTACGTATGCTTACAAAAACGGGCAGGCAGTAAAAACCACCTGCGTTGCAGACAAAAAAATCTACATGAGAAAAATTATTTTTTATGGCTATTGTTTTTTCAGCGTTTGAATAAACGGCAGCCAGTTGTTGCAACAAATTTACCTTAACAAGCAGAAATACGAATCCCCCCGAAAGGGGGATTTATAACCGTTACAATTGAAAAGCGATGCCTGATTAATAATTGTAATCAACCGGTTTGTTCCAACTGTCCAGTTGCAGTATTATCTTCCTTGTTCCCGGCACCTGCAGTTGTGTAATGTCGAAAGAACGTTTTTTTGACACCATTGCCGCGCATATTTCTTTGTTGGTCAGCAATAGCTTCAGCGATCGTGCAGATTGAGGCGTATTGGGCATAACCGCTGCATCGACCAATTGCAGCTGCCAGGAAGATCCATCGCAGCCGCTGCTGCTGACCGTTATTTCCAGGCAATTCTGATTAAGGGTAACATTTGAAATGGTGTAGGCATTTGGCGTTGCGTTTTTGAAGGTGTCTGCGCTTATAATAACCGTATCATCACAGGTTTCTGAAACGGGTTGCGCCGTTTTATGACAGGCAAAAAGCAACAGGGCCAATACGGCAAGGGTCATCGTTCTCATAAAATTAAATGGTTTTAAAAGAAGAAACGGGAAAAAGGGGCGGAACGCAACAAGAAGACGACAAACTCAGGTGTCAGCTGCATCTGCTTTAAATCCAATGGGATTGCGGGGCCGGGGCCGCAATTTCTCTTCCATTATTTCTTTGATTAACTCAAAAATGGTTTCAATTTCGCCATCGTGCATTTTTACATCATGCCCAATATTGATAATCTTTTTATCCAGCTGCTCTAATTTCAGTAATATATCTTGATTGGCGAGCAGTGCTTCACGCAGCCGGACAAAAATATCAACGATTTTTATGCTTACTTCTATGGCCTTGCTGCTTTTTAAAACATTCGCCAGCATCAATACCCCATGTTCGGTAAACGCATTGGGCGTCGACCCGCCCAATACTTGCTTAGATGGTATCGCATTTTGCGACACCATTAAATCCGCCTCGGCATCAGTAATTTTAAACATAAAACTTTCGGGAAAACGAGCAGCATTGCGTTTTACCTGTTCATTCAATCTTCTTGTTTCCACGCCATACATTGCAGCCAGATCTCTGTCCAGCATTATTTTTTGCCCTCTCAGCGTGTAAATCTTATTAATTACACTTTCGTCGTTGATTATCAGTGTTTTCATAATATAAAGGGGTATTTAGTTAAAGGAGCTTTTTGTCTTTCAAACGGTTTTTATGTCAGGTAAGCGCTCCTCTAATTTAAGCATTGGCTTTCAATTGTTTTATTTTTTCTACTTTTTGCCCGCCCAAAAAGGGCATGATCGAACGAATGCCTCCGGCCGTTCGCACC
>JAGIAQ010000066.1:0-6204 GCA_017744795.1 Niabella sp.
CTATGTGGTTTAAAATTAGTTTAAGCGATTTAGTTGTACAGAATTTGTACAGATCTTTGAAACCCTTCAGTGAGAATCCATGGAATCTGTGAGCTGAATTATAACGTTAATTCCATCAGGTGCCTTAACAAACAATATATACATCTCTTTAACAATATTCTATTCCATTTGATTGTATCTTAGCCTCAATGGCAAGACTGCTTACCCTCTGCTGCTTTCTGTTTTTTTCGCTGGCCCTGGCGGCACAACCGGCCTATCATCACATGAGCGATTACCTCTCTATTAAAAAGAAGAATGGGCGAACCGTTCAAAACTATTACCCTGGCATGCCGATCAATTTTGTTACAACCGACGACATACCCTATGAGGGCCCGATCGCGCAGATAAAAAACGACAGTGTTTTTGTCCGGTTCTTTCAGATCGTGAAGCAGCCCACTATTTGGGGCAACTACATTGTGGATACCGTAAAGACATACACGGTACCCTTTCATTACAAGGATATAAAAAATATCATCGCCAACCGAACTATAAAACGGCGGGGCTACCTGAACACACTGGGGTTCATGCTTAAAATCGGGGGTGCGGGATACGCCGTTATAAGCACAGTAAACAGTCTGCGGGCGCATGAGGCGCCCTTTGCTGGCGGCAATGGCACTAATTTGCTCATCGCCACAGGCGCTTTCGGCCTGGGATATTACATGAACCAGCGATTTAAATCGATCAACCGCATCTCAAAAAAGAACCGGATCGTTTACGTAAATATGCAGTGATTAGCGGTTTTCGATCTTATTAAAAAAATCTCCCGGCCGCAGGCGGATACCGAAGGTATAGGGCGTCATATCCAACCCCGTCTTGTACATGCTTTTAAACGCATAAGATCCATACAGAGTGACCACACCCAGCGTCAGCGCGCCTTCGTAAGAAAGTTTCCAGGGGTTTAATCCAAAGGCATCTTTTGCTTTTCGTTTTCCTTCATCTGAAGTGATGGTTTTATTGCGGGAGGCATATAGATACCCGATGCTGATGCCGGCGCTCAATTCAAAAGGATAGATCCGGTCCGGCGTAAAGTTGTAATTCAATAGCAACGGAATGGCAACATAATCGGCCGCTAGTTTGTCTTTCTTATAAATTCTTTCCGGAGGAACCGACAGGGCTTTTGCATCCATCGAAACCACAGGCGGGTTTTGGACGGCCGGAGGATTTGGATCGTAGCGAATGGGCTGTTTATAAAAATAATTATTCAATTCCAGCCCCAGACCGTATTGCAGATTCAGATAATGCTTCACCAGGCTATAACGCTGCGTTACGATCCAGATATTTATATTTCTTGACTTGAATCCTTTTGTTTCGAACCATTGGTTATTGCTTCCGGGAGCATAGGCCTGCGCCGGAGCACCGGAGTAGTCCGTCCGGTCTACAAAACTGGACATTCCAATATCCACCATTCCCCATTCGGTGGTGATCTTCTTCAGCGATCTTTTAGCATTGATATTTTTAAAGAACCCCTTCTTTGGCTCCTTCTCGGGAGGATGATTATCTCTTATAACGGTTATACCATTGATCACAAGCGTGTCTACCCTTGTATCCTGGGCAACAGCAAACAATGGCGCATATATAATCGTCAATAATAAGAAGCGTATCTTTTTCATCGTTCCTGACCGCAATTTCATTAATAATCCTTCACATAATAAAGGTAAGAAAGTAAAGCATCATTTACCCTGGGCGCGGCGCTTTCGACAAACTAATCTGAACCAGCAACCTGTAACTTTCTTTTATCTTAAAACCATCTGGCGGTCGGCATCCAGGCGGATCAAAATAAACAGCAGTATGGTAAAGGTCAGCAAAGAGGTTCCTCCATAGCTGATAAAAGGCAGGGGAATTCCGATCACGGGGGCCAGCCCGATGGTCATGGCCACATTTACCGCCATATGAAAGAACAGAACGGACGCCACACCATAGGCATAACAGCGGCTGAAGGTACTGCGCTGCCGCTCTGCAACAATTACAATACGAAAAAGCAGTAACAGGTATAGCCCCAGCAGGCCCACAGCACCAGCGAAACCAAAGCCTTCGCCAATGGTATCAAAAATAAAATCGGTCCGCTGCTCCGGAACAAATCCGTAGCGGGTTTGGGTACCGCTGAGTAATCCTTTACCGGTAAGGCCGCCACTTCCGATGGCAATTTTTGATTGTTTTACGTTATAATCGGCCGTATTGCTTTGCTTTCCGGTTTTAGCATTTACTTCACCCATATTCCCTTTTAGGTACTCTTGTGGGATCTCTTTTCCGATGGTACTAAAAATGCGTTCCACCTGGTGTCTTTCCAGGATATGAGTGAAGGCAAAGGGCACGCCAAACCGCTGGATGCCCACGCAAACCACCCAGATCAGGATAATTTTTACCAATAACCCACGGTCTCTTTTTACTTGTCTGCGGCAGAAAAAGATGACCGCCGCCGTTATCAGCGTAAGTATAATGGCCAGTATATTTTTGTCCACAAGCAGGGTAGCCACAACAAGCGTGGCAGCGGCAAAGCCTATGACCAATATGATACCAGGCAATCCTTCCCGGTACATCACCAGGAAGAAAGAGAAGAATACCAGGGCCAGCCCGGTTTCATTTTGCATAATGGTTAGCCCGGCGGGCGCCAATACAATAGCCGTAGCCACCAGCTGCGAGCGTATTTTAGTGAAATCCATTTCCGGGTCCGAAAGGTATTTGGCCAGTGCCAGGGCCACCGTTACCTTACAAAATTCCGCCGGCTGAAAATTAAAGCCGCCAAAGCGGATAATGGACTCTGTGCCTTTTACAGAAGAGTGAAAGGGAAATACGAGTAATAACAATAGAATCCCCCCTGCATACCACAGGTTAGCAGTAGCTGGGAAGAATTTGCTATCCGTTAATAGAATAAAAAGTCCCAGAATAAGTGCCACAACGGCAAAATAAAATTGCTTGCTGTAATCCGTTTTAAAACCAAGAAAGCTCTGCAACACCGGATCCCCATCGGTATAGGTTACTCCAAAAATCGCCATCAGCCCTATTGAAACTAACAGGAAGTAAACAATAATCAAAATATAATCGATCCCTTTTGATATTTCCGCCTTTTTCTGACTCATATAGATTCACCCGTTATGGATACCGGCCTGTGCTTTTTTTTATCCTCTGATGTAAAAACAACCAGGTTAGCCGCTTGCTTTGGCTTCTGATTCTGGTTATTCTTTTTAGTATTGTTTGTTGCAGAATCTTTCTTTGGTTCTGAGGTCCTGGGAGCGCCCCCTTTTAGATATTTACGCAGATGGGTACTGTCGTTTCTGACCTTCGCCCAATATTCGGCGCGGGTAGAATCGGCTATATACTGCAACCGCGTATAATAGGACGGCATCAGATTGGTTTTTGAGATCCGTTCCAGGTCTGCTTTGCTGGTATTGGTTAAACTATCCAGTAAATATTTCTCCATTAATATCCGGGCAATTGGCCCCGCCCAAGTGGCGCCAAAACCAGCGTTTTCGACTGCTACGGCTACGGCTATTTTAGGGTTTTCTTTTGGAGCAAAGCACACAAACATAGAGTTGTCCTTCAGCTTTACTTTCCTTCCGTCAATCACCCGGGCATTTTCCGCGGTGCCGGTTTTCGCACAAACATTGATGCCGGGAATAAGGGCCACACGGGCCGTTCCCTCGGTTACCACGTCCTGCATGCCGTTAATAATTGCATCATATGCCACATCAGAAATATGTGTCAATGGCTCGTGCTTCTTCCGGTACTTTGCCAGGATGGGCCCATCAGCCGCCGTTTCCCCTTCGATGCTATCCACAAAATGCGGCGTATAATAATAGCCTCTGTTCGCGATGATGCAGGCGGCATTGGCCAGCTGTAACGGCGTCAGCAGCATTTTATCCTGCCCGATGCCCAATGTCAGGTTAGTGCAGGAAGTCCAGGAGCCTCTGTATTCTTTATCATAATCCCCTACCGTTGGAATATTTCCTTTGTCTTCACTGGGCAGGTCAACCCCCAGGCGCACACCCAGCCCCAGCTTGTTCATATACTCCTGCCATTTTTCAAATCCCTTTTTCACATTGCCGATATTTGGATTATCAACGGTAAGCCGGTACGTATTTACAAAAAACGAGTTGCAGGAATGCGCAATGGCCAGGCGCAAATTGGCAGCATGGCCCGCCCAGGATTCCAGACAGCCTACCCGCTTCCCACAGGCATAATAACCGCCGCGACAGGGATAGCCGGATGCCGGAGTAATAACGCCCTCATCCAACCCTACCAGTCCGCCCAACGGTTTAAATGTAGAACCCGGAGGATACCGTCCTTTTATACCCCGGTTTAGTAAGGGTGCTGTTACATTTAAGACCATGCCGGCATAATTCGCATTCTTTGCTGGCCCCGTAAGGTCATTGGGATTGAATACCGGACCAGAAGCCATCGCCAAAATACCTCCGGTTTTAGGGTCAATGGCCACCACCGAGCCCACTTTATTGGCCAGCAATTTCTCGGCCAGTACCTGCAGATCCACGTCCAGGTAGGTTTTCAACCCTCTGCCTGCCACAGCAGTGGTGTCAAATTCTCCGTTCTCATAATGCCCTACCAGCCGGTTCTTATTATCCTTGATCATGTATTGCACACCCCGCTGGCCCATCAGCACTTTTTCATAGCTGTACTCCAACCCGTTTTTGCCCACATAATCACCCATCTTATAAAAGTTGCCGGAATGCTCAATATCCTTTGCATCGACCTCACTGATATAACCGAGGAAATGCGCTCCCACATTATAAGGATACGTACGAATAGGACGCTGCTGCAATACGAACCCGGGAAAGCGCCAGCTGTTTTCCTCAAAGCGCGCCTGCTCCTGCTGTGTCAGCAATGAATGGAATATTGAGGGCCGTACCCTTGAATTTTTAACGATTGCATTAACAATTCTACTCCGGAATTCCGCTGTATCGATCCCCAACAGGTTGCAGAAGGAGGTGGTATCAAAATTCTTTTTGATCTCCGCCGGGGTCACCATCAGGTCAAACATGATGGTGTTATTCAAAATAGGCCTTCCCTTACGGTCATAGATAATCCCCCTTTCAGGATATACGATTTTCTGAAAGATGGCATTATTCTTTGCCAGCTCCAGATATTTATTGCTGACCAGCTGCAAATTGGCCAGCTGAGCAATGATAACGATAAATACAGCTAAAAAAATTATCCGTATTATATAGCTTCTCGACTTGTTAAACACCGACATGCTTAATTTCCGGGGGCTTTTTAAGAAAAATCAAAAGTAATATAAAACTTTAAAGCGGATGACTATTTTATCGCTAAAAACGATGATAAAGTTGTCAGTCGGAAGTTGTCAGTTCTCAGAGCCTCTGATAACTGACAACTGATAATTGATAACTGAACGCTCCTACGCCGTATTCGTCCGGTAACGTTGCTTCCGGTAAAAGAGCAGCTCGGTAATAAGGATGAGTAACAGGCTTACCGCTGTAGCAATAATGGTTTTAAGAAGGAAATGAATAAAGGACCCGAAGGACATCCACTCCAAAAACAACAGGTAACAATTATGCGCAAACGAAAGAATAAGTGCATAAAGGCTGTAGGCCGTCCACCCCATTGATTTGGGCGATGGCTCCTCGTAAGTGTATTCATCAGCATCTTTAGGTGCAAACAGGTAAATAACCATTGGCCGCAAATAGGCTACCAGCACACAGGCCGCCGCATGTAAACCAGGCGTCATGGTAAAATAATCAACCGTCATCCCCAATAAAAAACCCAGGAGCAGCAACCAGCCCCTTCTGATAGAAAAAGGCAGCCATAAAATAAAGAGGAAATAAAGATAGGGCACCACCAGCTCATGCAAATGCGGCATTACATTCAATACATATACCTGCACAAAAACAAATAAGGCAAACCGGATGATATTTTTTACTAAGTCACTCACTTATTTTCAGGTTTTGCGTCTATTTTTTTACTGGTGGTTTCTGATAAATGCTGTTGCTCAGCGTAATTCAGATTCTCTACAACAAAGACCTGTTGCAGGTTCCCGAAATTAGCCGTCGGTTTTACTTTAAGGATAAAGAAATTGGTGGCTTCATCCCGGGTCACTTTTGAAACGGTGCCCACCATCTTTCCGGGAGGGAAACTGAGCGAATAATTTCCCGTAAGAATGGTATCTCCCAGATGCACAGAATCCGTTATCGGAAT
>JAGIAQ010000066.1:6214-22959 GCA_017744795.1 Niabella sp.
ATGCCATTCAACGTAAGCTCCGAAGGGCTTTTGCCATCCCAGGAAATGATGCCTGGGTTCCCCGTTTTCTTTAACTGCACACTTAGTTTAAACATCACATGCAGCATCGTCATCACTTCACTAAAGCTTTTTCCCGTGTTCACTACTTTCCCCACCAACCCCCCGTTGGAGCTGAAAACGCCCATATCATCACTGATGCCGGAATTACTGCCCCGATTGATCTGTAAATAATTTTTATCGCCGTTAACAGTAGCATATAATACCTGCGCCGTTCTCCAGGTGTACAGTCGGGCTTTGCCGGTAGTATCCAGCGCTGCGGTATCATGTACCAATATGGCATTACTGTCAATCGATACAAAATTCTGCTTCAGCAGCCCCATTAGCGAATCATTCATCTGGTGCACCCGCTGATTCTCTGCCTGCATCCGAAAGAAATCTTCCAGCGCATTGTATTTCGCATTAAAATAACTGGTTACTTTTCCTGCGGCGTTCAGCCCTTTGATCCGGTGGATGCGGTTATAGGTAAACAGGTTGTACAAGCAAATTCCCTGTAAGATGAGAAAGCCTATAAAAACTGAGAACCGCCTGATGAACAAAAAGATATTACGCACCGGGTGTTAAAATTTGTTGTTGGTTCCGCGGAGGCGAAACCATGGGTTTGATTGATTAACGCATTACAAAAGGATAGCGATCGTAATTCTTAAGCGCTATTCCTGTGCCTCTAACAACACTTTTCAACGGATCATCTGCAATGTGAACCGGTAATTTTATTTTTTGGCTCAACCTTTTATCAAGACCGCGCAATAATGCTCCGCCACCTGTAAGATACAATCCTCTGCGATAAATATCGCCGGCCAGTTCAGGTGGTGTTTGTTCAAGGGCCTTTAAGATCGCTTCTTCTATTTTAAAAATGCTTTTATCCAGCGCTTCCGCAATTTCCTGGTAGCTTACCATGATCTGTTTAGGGATACCGGTAACCAGGTCGCGGCCATTTACCGGAATATCGTCCGGCGGGTTTTCCAGGTCTTTCATCGCTGCTCCTACCTGGATCTTTATCTGTTCTGCCGTGCGTTCCCCGATCAATAAACTGTGGTAGCGGCGCAGCGCTTCCATAATATCAGCTGTAAATTCATCTCCCGCAATGCGGATGCTTTGGTCGCAAACAATACCGGCCAGCGCGATCACGGTGATTCCGGTAGTACCACCACCAATATCGATGATCATATTTCCGACGGGCTCTTCCACATCAATGCCGATACCCAGGGCCGCGGCCATCGGTTCATGGATCAGATACACTTCTTTTGCCCCGGCCTGCTCGGCGCTGTCGCGAACCGCTCTTTTTTCAACTTCGGTAATAGACGAAGGAATGCAGATCATCATCCGCCAGCTGGGGGGAAACAAGGGTTTTTTGGGATACACAAGCTTGATCAACTCCCTGATCATCAGCTCCGCCGCATTAAAATCGGCAATTACACCGTCTTTTAACGGACGCACCGTACGAATGCTTTCATGGGTTTTTTCGTGCATCATCAATGCGCGTTTCCCTACAGCAAGCACTTCCTTGGGATTGTTACGATTCAATGCAACGATACTGGGCTCATTTACAGCCACTTCATCGTTATGTATGATAAGGGTATTTGCAGTACCCAGGTCCATTGCTATTTCTTGTGTAAACCAGTTAAAGAGTCCCATTCTTATAGTAAATAAATTTCTTGTGTTTTCGTGAGGAGCAAAGGTGAAGTAAATAATCCATATTAACAAAGCAAAACACAAGTATATAAAGGATTTTTGAGCCAATTGCCGCTCCTGATCCTTAACCGAAACAGCCTCCGGAAGCGAAGGCGTTTATAATCAATCACAAACCAGATTATTCGCATTTCATTACAGCAAAAACTTATGTTGAATTCTTTATCAGAAACATTACTTTTGTAGCCTTAAAATTAAAATATGGCTTTAAAGGATATTCAGTCAACAGGTAAAAAAGATACCCGTAGCGGGTTTGGCGACGGCATTGTAGAAGCGGCACGCACGAACGATAAAATTGTGGCGCTTACGGCCGATCTGTTGGGCTCTATGAAACTGAACCAGTTTATTAAAGAGTTCCCTGAACGTTTTATCCAGTGCGGTATCGGAGAAGCCAATATGATGGGTATTGCTTCCGGTTTAACTATTGGCGGCCACATTCCTTTTACAACAACCTTTGCGAATTTCAGTACCGGCCGGGTATATGACCAGATCCGCCAGTCGATTGCCTATAGCGGTAAAAATGTAAAGATCTGCGCTTCTCACGCGGGCGTAACCCTTGGAGAAGACGGCGCTACGCATCAGATACTGGAAGATATTGGAATGATGAAAATGCTGCCCGGCATGTCTGTTGTGGTTCCCTGCGATTATACGCAAACAAAAGCTGCTACAAAAGCCATTGCCAATTATGAAGGTCCGGTTTACCTGCGTTTCGGACGCCCCTCTTGGCCTATTTTCACCAAAGAGGAAGATTTTGTGCTGGGTAAAGCACAGTTATTCTCTGAAGGAACTGATGTAACTATTTTTGCCTGCGGACACCTGGTTTGGAATGCGATCCAGGCGGGCGTTATCCTTGAAGAAAAGGGCCTGAGTGTAGAAGTGATTAATATTCATACTGTTAAGCCGCTTGATGAAACAGCCGTACTGGCCTCCATTCAAAAAACAAAATGTGCGGTTACCGCAGAAGAGCATAATATAATTGGCGGACTGGGCGATGCGATTGCACAGGTTGCAGCCAAACATTTCCCTATTCCTATTGAATACGTGGGCACGCTGGATACTTTTGGTGAAAGCGGAACGCCGGATCAGTTGTTGAAAAAATACCATTTGGATGTTCCTGATATTGTAGCGGCAGCTGAAAAAGTTATCGCCCGGAAAAACGGGTAGTTTCATAAAATTTAAAAGAAGCCGTCGCTTAAAGGTCAAGACTTTTTGAGACGGCCTTTTCGTTGTAACCAGCCTGCATTAAACTTTTAACCAGTAAACCGGTCAAACACACGCCACAGCGCATGGAACAGGTTCTGAACGACGAGGAGTTAGTAGCTGCCTTTCGTAACCCGGTTACGAAAGAATCGGCATTTTCTGCTATTGTAAAAAAATACAGGGAACGGCTCTATTGGCATGTGCGGCGATTAGTGGTGGTACATGAAGACGCGGATGACGTTTTACAAAATGTTTTTATAAAAAGCTGGAAGGGTCTGGACAATTTCCGCGAGGATAGCAGCCTTTATACCTGGCTGTACCGCATCAGCACCAATGAAAGTTTAACCTTTCTGCAAAGCAAAAAACGAAGAAGAGCGATCAGTTCAGACAATGAAGCAACGGAGCTGATCTCCCAGATAAAAGCCGAACCGCAGTTTGACGAAAGAAAAATTGAATGGAAACTACAGTTAGCCATTCAACAATTACCTGAGCAGCAGAAACTTATATTCAACCTGCGTTATTTTGATGAAATGCCCTATCAAAAAATGAGCGAACTATTGGGCGTTACAGAGGGTTCATTGAAAGCCAGTTACCATCATGCGGCCAAAAAGGTTGAGAAATATTTATTGAACAATTAAACAATTATGCGCAATATTCGTCTGATTAAATAGAAATGGAAGACAAAGATGACATAGGACCCATTTTAAAAGATCTGAAAGAACAGGGCGGAAATGCGTTTATTGTACCGGAAGGTTACTTTGATGTGTTTTCGGAGCGCCTGATGGGTGCCATCAGGGAAGCAGGTGTTATCGCGGAGGAAAACGCGGCATTTCCGGCTCTTGCGTCCATTTCCCGGGAAATGCCGTTCGCAGTTCCCGAATATTATTTCGACGAAATACGGGATTACCGCCCCCGGCCGGCTGCTATAATCCCTTTTAAGAAAGGCATTTCCATTGCCGCCAGTTTTATTATCATTGCCACAACCGGCATGTTGCTTACTACCCGAAAGCCTTTTAGAGACGGGCGGTATCAGCCTTCAATTGTAAGTATTGGAGAGCTAACAAATGAGCAAATGGAGCGATTTGTGGGCAGCACTGTTCCTTTTGAAAAGACTTATAGCAATCAGCCCGGGCTTACCGTAAACACTGCCACCCTGCTCAAAGATGTTCCCAGCGAAGATCTGAGCGACTTTTTGGATGATTCAACTGAAAACGTGGAGCAATCGCAACCCTATTAACAGCAAGGTCAGCAACAAATCTCAGTAACCGCCTGATCCGGCGGTTTTTTCAAACGCAGCCGGGTAACATTGCATCACTGCTCAGAACAGATGCAATATATTTGTTGCATACAACCATTAAATAGTCTGCAACAGTCATATAAATAAATAATCGGATGAAGCGTGTAGTCAGTTTTTTAATTCTTTTACTTTTTTGCTGCGGACCTGCAATGACCCAGCAGCCGGCGCCTTCGCAAACAAAGCCTGCCAATCCACAACCCAAGGTAGTGGATGCTTTTCTCGATTTCCTTACCGAGAAGATCCACCTGGGCCCGCAGGAGCGAAAAAAAATGCGCCCTTTGATCGTAGGCTATTTCGCTGAAACAAAAAGAATCGCCTCCACCACAACCGACCCGCTGCAACGAGACCAGGAACGAGCTGCCCTCAAAATTAGCTACCGAAGATCCTTCACCCCTGTTATTGGAGCCGAGCGGGCTACCCAGTTTTTTACTGAAGAACAGCTGTTCAGAAAGAAGATAAAGGAAGAGCTGAAACACAGAAATGTTAAAGAAAACTAAAAATTCCCCTTAAAATGATGTTTAAACAATTATTTTAAAAAAATATTTGTTTGGTATAGAAAACTGTTGCTATATTTGCCTTGGTGTTTTTCATAGGTTAGCAACGGCCAGCTCTTTTTAGGGCAGGCCTTTTTTTTTGAAACCTTTTATTCTTCCTTGCCGGGTGTTGCAACGGGTTTGCGGGTATCATGATAAAACAGAAACTGCCATTGTTCCTGCTTCCCTTGTTCCCACCATTGTGTTCTTAACTCCATCGCTTTTTTACCATCAAAATCATATTTGGCAGCAAACCGGTGTTTCATCTGCTGGTACTGGGGCGCGTCATCTGCGCCGAAAAATACGGTTTCATCATTTTCCCTGATCCAGAACACCTGGTGGTATTTGGAATGGGCCCCGGTAACGGAATAATGAATATATCCGTCAATGACCCCGGTATCTTCTTTTAACAATTCTACGGAACCAGAGAAAACCGCTTCAATCTTTGCAAAATCATAGGACGGTGCACCGCGTTCTTTTGCATAAGCCACTTCCCGCTCCTGGATATAATAAGTTGCCTTTTCAAAAGTGGGTTTTCCCGTGGCGGGGTTAATCATTCCCCCGGTATGATCCTTATGTAAATGGCTCATCAGTACTTTGGTGATATCCCCGGTTTGAAAACCATTTTCCGCCAGCTGTTGCACCAGCTGCAGCTGATCACCGGTGTGCTGGTTAAAGCCCAGACCCGTATCCAGTAAAATAATATCCTTCGAGGTAACGACCAGGAAGGGTTGTATCTGCACCAGCAGGCTGCCCTGAGGGCGGGCGGTCATTTCATCTTCTGAGAGGCGAAAAGGAATAAATTTTTTTGTTGCATCAACAGTAAAGCTCCCTTCTGATAACGGAATAATCTTCATGCTTATAATTTGTGGCTGCAAAAATAGAAGAAATAAATCCCTTCTTCCGGAAGCTTTACAGATCCCCGTTTTTTGCGTCACTAAATTCGCGCTGGCAGCTATTATTTCAACACGCGCCTTACCCCGTTCAGAAGGCTGTCTTTTAAAGGAAGGGAAGGCGTTAGCCAGCTGCCCTCGCCGTATTCATTCCATGCGTACACAACCCCTATTTTTTCTTTTGTGGTAAAACTGCCATTTTGCATCAACCATTTTTTCATTCCTTCCACAGAATGCATTACAGATTGTTCGCCATATCCGACAAACCGCTTTTCCGTGGTAGTATTACTGCTCCACGGGCGGATATCCCAGTTCAAAGTAGAAACGGGTATATAAGGCAGTCGGTTTTTCTTTAGCTGTTCCCATACTTTATATTCCTCGTCTGCCATGTGCTGTATTGGCGTCAAAAGCCCTACTAAACCCGATCCCGGGTAATTGTAGCCGGTAAACAGGTCAAAGCCGCAATCAACCGCATCCTGCAGGTTATTAGAGCCGGGCCATATACAAACGCCGATTGTAAGACCCTTTAGTCCTTCATTTTTTGCTTCTTGTTTTAAACTCAACAGGGCCTGCCGCAAGGCCTGTTTTGATCCGAAGTTTTCGAGCATTTGTTTGAATTCAAAAAAGACGAGCAACGGTTTTCCGTTTACGGTTAAATACTGCGAATCTTTTGCGGCCTGCAACCAGTAATTTTTTATTTGCGCCCAGTTTTCCGGGGCGATATAAAAGCCTTTATGATTCGCCACCATTAAATAAAATTTTAACCGGGAATGATTGGGGGCTTGCAGGTAAAGTTTGAGCGCATTATTCATAGGAAGCTCATCAGAGTTGTTCTTGCTATCAAAATACCAGCAAAAACTGAAAAAATCAAGCCCTGCGTCTGCGGCCAGGTCAATTTGCTTTGCTACCAATTCAGGCGTACTGGTAACGAAGCCTCCCCAAATGGGCTCCCGCTCAGGATAATTAACAAAGGCATCGCGGATATGGGTGGTCTTTCCCGTCCACCCATCAAAATAATACGCGCCAATCTGCACATTGCTTTTGCTTTCCGGAAGCTGCACCTGATCCTGTTTCCCAGCATAACAACCGGATAGCAATGCCAGGATCATTAATCCTGCGGCCCCAAAAACCTTTATACGCATAATAAACCTGATTTCCTTTGCAATAGTTTTGATCCGTTTAAAAAGTCAAACCGCTCCTAATCGCACGTGCCTGCAGTCACGACTCTTACGCAGATAGCCCACCAGGATTTGACAAATGCAGTTAAGTCACTTTTCTCTTTGATACAGGAAGCATAGCTCCCCACCTACTCTCATGAAAACATCTTATACGGATTAAATATTTATCAAAAATATCAACAACTTTCCTATTCCGGTAACCCGGGTTATTTTTTTAAGATCCCGCCTTTGATTAGCAGACGATACGGCCCAAAAAAAAGTTCAAAGGCTTTGCTATTTTTTTAATGCAAAAGCTACATATTCATCCCCGGATGCCGCCCCGATTTTGCCGCCCCCGCAGGCGATAACAATATACTGCACTCCCCGAACCATATAAGATGCGGGAGTGGCAAAGCCCGCAGCTGGCAGATCTGCCACCCAGAGTTGCTTACCACTTCGTTTGTCAAAAGCCCGTATTTTTTTATCCTTAGATGCCGCAATAAATACAAGGCCCCCTTTTGTAACGATGGGGCCGCCGTACCCCTCGGTTCCCGTAACGGGGATCCCTTTGCGGGTCAACTCCGCGTATTCACCTACCGGCACTTTCCAAAGCAGTTTGCCGGTGTTTAAATTGACTGCATTTAAAGTACCCCAGGGCGGCCGGATGCCAGGGTAACCGTTTTTATCAAGAAACCGGTTATAACCGGTCATCATGTACGGCACCTGATCCAGTATAGTACCCGAAGCCCCGGTCAGCTGGTCCGATACGGGTTCCTTTTCCTGTTGGTGTGTAATATAGGCTACCAGTGAAGTTATTTCCTCCGCAGGCAAGCCGGCAAAAGAAGGCATCCGGTTGCGCCCTTGTCGTATCACAGCTTTTATCGCCGCCGGCGCCAGGCGGTCTGCAATATTTGCAAGAGAAGGAAAGGAACTGCCATCTCCCCGCAGATCAGGCCGGTGGCAGGAAGCACAATGCTGGTTATACAATCGTTGGCCGGCAGAAGCATTTCGCCGCGGCACATCCACCATAGTAAGCGACCAGGGAAGCTCACTACTGAATACGTATAACACGGCCGACGCGGGGTCAACAGCAGCCCCGCCCCATTCTCCGCCGCCATCAAAGCCGGGGAAGATCCAGCTTCCTTCTTTTGAAGGCGGATCGAATAGTTGATGGTATCGGATCTTACGGAACCGTTCCGTTAATTCAGCCTTGCCCGCTTCGTCAATACTAAAAATATCTGCAGCCGTAAACTGCTGCCGGGCAAAGGGCTCCGGCAACACCGGCACGGGTTGCGTAGGCCAGGGTTCCTCCCCCGGCAACCCTTTTGTAGAAACAGGCATTTCCCTAATTTCAAATATTGGTTTCCCATTTGTACGATCCAGCAAAAAAATGTACCCCTGCTTGGTGATCTGCGCCAATGCTGCTGCTTTTTTACCGTTTACGGTAACCGTTACCAGGTTAGGGTTTGCGGGCAGATCGCGGTCCCAAAGATCATGGTGCACGGTTTGATAATGCCATAGATAATTTCCGGTTTCCGCATCCAGGGCTACAATACTGTTTGCAAAAAGATTCGTTCCTTTCCTGATGCCGCCATAAAAATCACCGGCTACCGATCCGGTAGGCACATACACAACGCCGCGCTGCTCGTCAACCGACATACCGGCCCAGCAGTTAGCGCCGCCCAGTTTCCGCCAGGCAGCCGTATCGGGCCAGGTTTCATAGCCCTTTTCTCCGGGGTGCGGTATGGTGTGAAACGTCCAGCGAAGGGCCCCGGTACGCACGTCATAGGCCCGTATATCGCCCGGAGCCGCATCAGCCGTTTCTGCCACTCTTGAGCCAACGATCAGCAGGTCCTTGTAAATAATGCCGGGGGTAGTACCCGTAATATAAGGATTGGGGCCCGCATCCCTCCCCAGCTGCTCCGAAAGATCGATCCAGCCATTATGCCCAAAGTTTTTTATAAGTGTGCCGGCACCGGCCGCAACTGCAAATATTTTTTTCCCCGCACTGTAAAAGATCCTGCTATCGCTGCCATCTGTCCAGTAGGTTACCCCTCGCGTGATGTTAAAATTTCCTGGGTTCCGTCCACTGCGGGAATCGTTTCCCGCGGGGTCAAATATCCAACGGGGTGTGCCGGCAGCTGCATCCAGCGCAAACAGTTTTGAAGCGGGCGAAACACCGTACAATGTGCCATTCACGATGATCGGGTTACATTGTATCTGGCTTTTACCGGTTGTGTCTTTATCATGAGTACTAAACCGCCATACTTCCTGCAGGCCGGTTACATTGGTAGTATCAATCTGGTCCAAAGCGCTGTACCGCATTCCATCTTTGGTTCCGGCATAATTTTCCCATTTTGTATAATCGGCTGTTTCGTTCTTACAGGAACTAAAAACCAGCAGTACAAAAGGAAGCAACCGGATATATTTTTTGCTCAATCTGCTCATCTGCTTTTTGAAGGGTCTTTAAAAAAATTCAAAATACCGGACCACAGTAAGATAACGTATTTCTCTCTGGGAACCATCCTGCTCAATCCCGAAAACAATATTATCAGCGGAAATAGATTATTATTGTAGTATTCATTATCAACGGTGCCCTAACTCAATATTTGCACGAATGAACCCACGTCTTATCTTATTATCAGCCGGAAATCTGCTCCTCTCCCTTCTTTCAGCCGCCCAGGTCGTTAAAGGGCCGGAGCGCCTTCAATGCGAGCATTTAACAGCCCCGATCGGTATCGACAACCCGCACCCCCGTTTTACCTGGATCATCAATGATGCAACAAAGGGCGCGCGGCAAAACAGCTATCAGCTGGTGGTAGCAAAGGACGACGGAGCAGTGGTATGGAACACGGGTAAAGTAGGTAAGGACGATAACCTGCTTACCTATAACGGAAAACCGCTGGAGCCTTTTACCCGTTATAAATGGATCCTGGCCCTGACCGGCAAAAATGATGTTACATACAAAGCTGCCACTGCATTTTTTGAGACGGGTATGCTGGTGCAACAAAACTGGAAAGGTAACTGGATCAGTGATGGAACAGATATTCATTTAAAGCCGGCTCCTTATTTCAGGAAAACCTTCCTGCTCCGCAAACCGGTGAAAACAGCAAGAATTTATATTGCCACCGCCGGTTTATACGAGCTAACGCTGAATGGCAATAAAACAGGCGATCACCGTTTGGACCCTATGTATACGCGCTTTGACCGGCGCAACCTTTATGTAACCTACGACGTTGCCGCCCAGCTCAAAGAGGGGCAAAATGCCATTGGCGTGCTGCTGGGCAATGGCTGGTACAACCACCAGTCAACCGCCGTATGGTACTTCGACAAAGCGCCGTGGCGCAACCGCCCGGCTTTTTGCGCCGACCTGCGGATCACCTATACCGATGGCAGCACGGAAACCATCAGCACCGACAAGAGCTGGAAGACGGCACTAAGCCCGGTTGTCTTCAACAGCATTTATACCGGCGAGCACTATGACGCCCGGCTGGAGCTGCCGGCGTGGAACCTGCCGGGTTTCGATGATTCAAAATGGGCGTCAGCCACAGAGCGTGCTGCCCCCTCCCAAAACATTGTGGCGCAGGAACTTTATCCCATCAGGGATGTTGAAAAAACTCCTGCGCAGGCGATGAAAAAATTCAGCGATACCGACTATGTCTTTAACCTGGGGCGAAACATTTCCGGCGTTAGCGAACTAACCATTTCGGGTGCTGCAGGAACCACGCTTCGCCTGATCCACGCCGAAAAAACGGATGCAGCCGGGCATGCCGATCTTTCCAATATTAATGTACATTATCGCCCAACGGATGACAGTGATCCTTTTCAAACCGATATTTTTATCCTGAAAGGCGGAACAGAAACGTTTAAGCCACGGTTCAATTACAAAGGATTCCAATTTGTGGAAGTAAAAAGCAGCCAACCGGTGCAGCTGAGCGTTGCCAGCCTCAATGGTTATTTCATGCACAGCGCCGTTCCGCCGGCTGGAATGATCCAAACCGATGATTCATTGATCAATAAAATATGGAGCGCCACGAATCATTCGTATTTATCCAATTTATTTGGTTATCCGACAGACTGCCCGCAGCGCGAGAAAAACGGCTGGACGGGGGACGCAGTCATCGCCTTACAAACCGGACTTTACAACTTTGACGGCATTACCATCTACGAAAAATGGCTGGCCGATCACCGGGATGAACAGCAGCCTAACGGCGTGTTGCCTGCCATCATTCCTACCAGTGGCTGGGGCTATCAGTGGGCAAACGGACCCGACTGGACCAGCACCATTGCTATTATCCCCTGGACATTATATGAATTTTACGGCGATCTAAAACCCCTGCAGGATAACTATGAGAACATAAAATCTTATGTAAATCATATTAATGACCTGTATCCGGACGGGCTGACTACCTGGGGCCTGGGCGATTGGGTGCCGGTAAAATCAAAATCACCGGTGGAACTGACGTCTACGCTTTACTATTTTGCCGACGTTACGATCCTTGCAAAAACAGCGCAACTGCTGGGCAGAACAGCAGATCATAAACGCTACGCGACCCTGGCTGAAAAAATAAAAACGGCCTTCAATAAAAAATACCTGAACACCAGCACGGGAATTTATGGCAGCGGACTGCAGACTGAATTGAGCACACCTGTATACTGGGGTATTGTGCCGGAAAGCAGCAAAGCCAAAGTGGTTGCTAATCTGGCGGAAAAAGTACAGAAAGATGGGGTACAATTAGATGTGGGTATATTGGGCGCCAAAGCCGTGCTGAACGTACTTAGCGAGAACGGGTATGCCGACCTTGCCTTTCAGCTGGCATCTAAAAAAACATATCCTTCCTGGGGCTGGTGGATCGAAAACGGGGCCACTACTCTTTATGAGAATTGGAAAGTTGACGCGAAGAACGACGCTTCCTTAAACCATATTATGTTTGGCGATATCGGCGCCTGGCTCTATAAAGCGCTGGGCGGCATCTTTCCGGATCCAGAGCAGCCGGGCTTTAAAAATATACTGCTGAAGCCGAACTTTGTTACAGGATTGAACCAGTTTACGGCAACCTATCAGGGAAGCCGTGGTCTTATCACCTCTTCATGGGAAAAGAAAGGCGATAATGTTTTATATAAAGTAATTATTCCTGCCAATAGTACAGCATCATTTTTTATTCCTATGGGATGGAAACTGAATGGTAAAAATGAAGCCGGGGCCCAAAAAAAAGATGGCAGCTATGCACTGCCATCAGGAACTTATTTATTATCGTTGGAAAAAATAAAATAAACTATGCCGAATTTCTTCCTGCATTAATGATTCCGAAAGAACAGCGCATGACCAGTTTTTCATATGCTTCACGCAAAGAATCTTCCAGTTCGCTATTGCCTTCCCGCAGTTTCACCAGTGCGTATTGCTGAATGGTCACCAGCGGCATCACGATCCGTTCCCGCATGCGAATGGATAATTTATCAACCGGGTAGGAAGCCATTAAGGTGTCGTGTCCTGTTAGTTTGTAAATATATTGCTTGGTTAAAACAAACTCATCATAAATCATTTTCCAGATATCACCAAACTGTTCATCGTTCGCAATGTAGGCAGTTATTGGAAAATAAGATTTACTCATGGCCATCTCACAATTATCCAGCAACGTTTTAAAGTACAGTGAGTCATTATATAACTGCTTCAGCTCATCAAAACGTCCTACATATTCCATTTGTTTTAAAGCAGTGCCCACACCAAAAAAGCCCGGCACATTTTGCTTCAATTGACTCCAGGCACCGGAGAACGGGATGGCTCTTAAATCGCTCAACGTAAAGGAAGTCTGAGAACCGCCTCTTTTCGCCGGCCGGCTGCCGATATTGGTTTCGTTGTAAAAACGCAGCGGGCTCATTTCGTACAAATAATTGGCCAGCTGCGGATGTTCTTTTAATTCTTTATATGCATCAAATCCATAGGAAGACAATTCCTGTAGCAACTCTTCTTTTTTACCACTTAACGGCGGGTACCGGTCGGTAAACAAAGAATTGGACACCCCTGCATTGATCAGCTGTTCGAGGTTGAATTGCGCAGAATCAATAATGCCAAAGTTAGCACTCACGGTTTGTCCCTGAATGGTGAGCTGGATCTCTTTGTTGGAAATATGACTGCCCATCGATGCGTAGAATTTGTGGGTTTTACCACCACCTCTCGAAGGAGGACCACCCCGCCCATCAAAAAAGATCACATCAAAGCCATATTGTCGTGTAATGCGCGTCAGCTCTTCTTTTGCACGGTAAATGCTCCAGTTGGCCATCAGATAGCCGCCGTCTTTGGTACCATCTGAAAAGCCCAGCATGATCGTTTGCGTTTTACCCCGGCGGTTCAGGTGCTCTTTATATTCGGGCAGAGAATAAAGCTGCTTCATCACCAGGCCTGCATTCTGCAGGTCTTCGATGGTTTCAAAAAGCGGCACAATGTCTGCCGTCATTTCTGCATCGTATACCCCGTTCAGACGGAATAACCCGATCACTTCTATAATATTCAAAACACTGGTAGAATGGCTGATGATGTAGCGATTACAGCCTTCTTCCCCGTTTGACCGTTGTATGGAACGCATGGCGTTGATCACGTCAACGGTATCTTTCACCACTTCGTCTTTGAGCAGCGGCGCTACATCGGCCTGCTTCAAATCCAGCAGCAGCCGCACTTTTTCGTTCTCACTGAGGCTATCGTAATGCTCCGGCAGCACTTTTCCGGACGCCGCAATTTGTGAAAATACTTTTTCATGAATAGAACTGTCCTGCCGGATGTCAAGCGATGCAAAATGCAGCCCGAAGACCTCAATCTTATTGATAAGGTCCTCAATCTTTGACACAAACAGGCCATTATGATACGTGTCTACAATCTCTTTTACTTCCTTCAGCACCGCCACGATCTCTTTCGGGCGGATATTTGATTCATTACCGGGAACGAATACCTCATCGTAGAGCTTCTTTTCCAACCCGATCATTTTATCTTCCACTCCCTGGAAAGTAAGTCGCCGTCTGAGCCGACGAACGTCATGGTAATAGCATCTTAAAACTGCCGCCCGCAGTGCATCGGCCACCTGCAAGGTTGTTGCTGAAGTCACAAAAGGGTTCCCGTCCCGGTCTCCGCCCGGCCAGAAGCCCATTTTTATGAGTGTATGCTGGTCCGTTGCCACTTCGGGGAATTGGTTTTTTAAGGCATCTACAATTTGCCCCGCCGCCTGGTAGAATACATTCTCCAGGTACCAGATCAGGCTTACCGCCTCATCATAAGGGGTAGGCTTTTGTTTTTTCAGAAAGGGCGTTTTACCCAACTGGCGCAACAGCATATTGATTTCGCTGGCATCATTTTGTTCCAGCGCCTTGCTCAGATCACGAATGATCCCTAACACAGAACCGGGGTAAAACTGCGTGGGGTGGGCAGTGAGCACCAGCCGCACACAGAAATTTTTTAAAACTTCATCAAATTCCTTTTCCTTATTATTTTGGGTAACCGCAGATAAAAGTTGCTTTAAAGTACCCGGGCCGCTGAGGTCGTTAATATCTTTGTAAGAAGCATCTTCCAGTGCGTCGAATAAAACCACCTGACGCTCCACATACTGGATCAGCCGGAAGAGCAGATCCACCTGCGTTTTCTGATCCGGAAACGAAGTATGACGGTTAAAAAAATCCTCGATGATCTCCACCGGGCTCAGCCCCTTTTCATACCCCTCCTCACACATGTTCGAAAGTAACGACAACAGGATGCCTGTTTTCTCGATCCTGTTAAAGGGTAAAGAGGTAAATAAACTATTATACAGCTGAAACCTTGTACCTACATCATTTTTAAAATGCTCAACCGATTGACTGGATACCACATCCATATAAATTCCTGTTTGCTTTTAATAATTGTTGCCTGCTGCAAAGTACCCCGCTTAAATAAAGAGGGTCTTGCCAACGATGCACAGCGATGAAGGTACTATTTTTCCCCCGAACAATATGGGTTTATCAATCATTTAATCATTTCTTTATATACTTTTCAATGATTATTTGCATTCTTCATTATTTGTCTAACATTACAGGATTAGGAGAACAAAAATCTGAGCGTTGCCGCAAATAGCCGTAGCAAAAGCCAGAAGCAAATCAATGCCGGGAAGTCGGAAATGCGGGAAGTTATTGTTTTTCGATTGACCTTGACTTATCGTCTCCCAGGCCAATAAAAAAAGTCCTGCAGTACTGCAGGACTTTTCCAGATCTTATTAAAAAAGAATTAAGCTTCTTCTTTATTTTCTTCGGGCGCAGCTGTTTCCGGAGCTGCTTCAGCTTTGGGAGCTTCTTCAACCGGTGCTGTAACCGCTTCAGGTGCTGCGGTAGCTTCTTCAGCTTTTTTCTTGCCGCTGCCACCACGACGACGGGTGCGTTTTGCAGCTGCTTTTTCTTCACCGCCTTTACCGTAAATTTCGTTGTAATCAACCAGCTCGATCATTGCTTTTTCAGCAGCATCACCCGGACGAATACCGAGTTTAATGATACGGGTGTAACCACCAGGGCGGCCACCTACTTTTACTGCTACTGCATCAAACAATTCTTTTACGGCCTCTTTGTCCTGCAAATGGCTGAATACGATACGACGCTGATGTGTAGTATTATCCTTGCTCTTAGTGATCAGGGGCTCTACATACACCCGCAGTGCTTTCGCTTTTGCAAGGGTGGTTACAATACGCTTGTGCGTAATTAACTGGCAGGAAAGATTGCTTAACAAAGCTTCTCTGTGAGCTTTGGTGCGACTTAAATTTTTGATTTTGTCTCCGTGACGCATGACATTTAATTTGAAAATTTGAAAATATTCGGTTACACCGTGTCAAGGAATTGTAACCTACTTATACTAATTTGAAAATTTGAGGATTTGAAAATTTGAAAATATATCAATTGGAACAGCAGAGCCAACCCATTAGCACATTCTCAAATTTTCAAATCTTCAAATTTCTAATAATCGTCTTTATCGATCCCTAACTTCTGAAGATCCATTCCAAAGCCCAGGCCTCTTTCGTTGAGCACCTGCTCAATTTCAGAAAGTGATTTCTGACCGAAGTTGCGGAACTTCATCAGGTCTTCCTGTTCGTACTGTACCAGTTCGCTCAGGGAATTGATCTTAGCAGCTTTCAAACAGTTGAATGCACGTACGGAAAGATCCAGGTCCTCTAACGGGGTCTTCAATACTTTACGTAATTGCAGTGTTTGTTCGTCTACCATATCTTCTTTCTTCTCTTCCTTATTATCAAACGTGATGTTTTCATCCGTAATGATCATCAGGTGTTGAATTAAGATGCGGCTGGCTTGTTTCACCGCTTCCTCCGGGTGAATAGTGCCGTCTGTAACCACTTCCATCAACAGCTTTTCATAGTCCGTACGTTGTTCCACACGGGTATTTTCAATGCTGTATTTTACATTCTTGATGGGAGTAAAAATAGAATCAATGGCTATATATCCAACAGGAGCGTCTTTTACTTTGTTATCTTCTGCAGGAACATAACCGCGGCCTTTACCAATGGTTAATTCAACATCCATTTTGGAAGAAGAATCCATAGTGCAGATCAGCAGATCCGGGTTCATGATCTGGAAGGATTGCGTACCTTCAGCGATCAAACCCGCAGTGAACTCGGTCTGATTTTTTACAGAGATAGAGATCTTTTCATTCGCCACTTCATGGTCAACGATCTTTTTAAAGCGCACCTGTTTTAAGTTCAGGATAATTTCAACCACATCTTCGCTGATCCCTTTCATGGTAGCAAATTCGTGATCTACGCCTTCTATTTTAATGCCTACAATAGCATATCCTTCCAGAGAGTTCAATAAAACACGGCGTAAAGCATTACCAATGGTAACACCATAACCAGGCTCTAAAGGACGAAACTCAAACTGAGCTTCAAAATCTGAAGCCTTCTGC